>JBOFTV010000069.1:0-23110 GCA_051652245.1 Culicoidibacterales bacterium
ACAACATTTAATCTTATCAATGAATACACAAGCTTAATCATCCATAAAAAAGGTGTAGCCACAGGCATAACGGATGGATTAACAGGAACCCAACTTGCAGGAGCAAAACTAGGCATAAGACTCATAAGTCGACCAGACACACCTAAAACAGCAACCGACAAAACAGAAAAAACAGAACCAAAATTTAGTTACGAGCAAAACACAGGCACAGCAGATATAACTAAAAATTTCTTAAATGCCAAAATAGGCGATACAGTCCATACGTTCACAACAAGCGAATCCCCTGAAGTAATCAAAGGAATTCCCGCAGGATTCATCGTCGAAGTATATGAAATTGAAGCACCAGCGGGATATGATTTTGCGATAGCTACTAAAACAGAAATAAGTAAAACGGATACGACAGAAATTACGTTAGTTGACCAAAAAACAGCAAAAGTCTTGGCACAGACAGGACAAAACACATTAGTAACAATAATATTTGGCAGTCTCCAGTTTATTCTAGGCGCTTACATTTTATTGGTTAGAAAAAGCAAAAAGCAAATATAAGTATTCTTAAAAAAAGAGCAAGTGGCATTTAATTGCTGCTTATTTTATTGTGGATAACAATGCTTAATTGTCCTAAATACATCAGTTGAAGAAATGAAGCAGGATGATATTGGAAACGCCCAGAAATCCAGAAATTTCTATGGAGAAAGAGGAAATATGGAAGGTAACAAGATTAGCCATATTATTAACGATTTGTTAACCCCAACAGGCATAAATCCACTTAAAATATTGAGGATATTATCATATACATGTTACTTAAAATAAAAAACCATGTAAAAAAAACAGCTGATTTGTTTTTTTTATGATATAATGAACCTAACTTTTCATATTGAATAACTTTTTTAAAGCAAGGCATTTTTAGTGAAAAAAGTGCTTTAATGAGGAGGTTTATTCTTTAATATTTGTTGGAGGAGAACTACACTTAGCTCAGGATGGGACTCAGCAACAACTGGCTGGGCAAGGACAAAACGTCTCATGCAAGAATGCATAGTAGTTAGGACGACTTGCGTGCATTTTATGGTTCAGGAAATTAGACAATCAATAATAGTGCAAATATAATATTTGCACTATTTATTTATACAAATTCAAAAATGATGAAAAGAGGGGTTAAATGAAAAAATCACGTTATTTCCTAACAGTAATACTAGTCCTCTTTAATTTACTTTTTTACCTAGTTATCGGCAATGCAAGAGAGGCAACAGATGATCTCTACGTCCAACAGACACTACAAAACAAAGAATCTAAAGCAATAGCCATTTCAGAACTTGAACCCCAGTTAGCTGCCATAAAAGGTCCCTACACGCTAACCTATAATACTAATTCATTAATTGATAGAAAAAATAGTATCACATTTAGCAACGAGGAAAATGTACGTACACTTTGTGACTTAACAGTCTGCGATTTTATCCCTCAAAATATAAACATCAAAGAAGGAGCAATCATCGGACAAATCACCTACAAGGAATTAGAAAAAGATGAAAAAGCGCATAAAGTAGTTTATCTACCAGATGGCAGAGAAATCCCAATTTTAGCAATTATTGGTAGTAAAGTGCAAAAATCATTTTTTGACGAGGGCATCATCCTAAGTAATAACCTCATACAAAAGCAAACTTTAGTAAGTGGGGCAATTCGCATCTTCTACCCCAAAAGTGAAACTGACACCCTCTATGACAGCTTACTGGCAGGTAATTCCTCAATAAAAATAGACGCGAATAAGAACAATCAGAAGCAGAAACCAGAAAATGATGTAGTAGTAGATCAATTTAGTGTCAATTTTTGGACGTGGATGGTGTTAATTTTATGCTTATTTATCTGCATTTCATTAAACCTGTGGGAACAAGAGAAACGAACAATAGCTATTAAAAGCTTTATCGGGGCTAAAAAAAGACATATTATGGTAGAATTTTTTACTAAGATGTTAAAAATAGCAATTTTTTCTTGGATTATTGCCCTTGCTATCCAACAAATGAATATCTTTTTCCCAAGTGGCATGTTTTTAGCGATACCTTATTATTATTATCCGATGCCGCTTATTTTTAATATTATTATTTCAGCCATAACAACTTTCTATATACTAATCCAACGCAATTTTATTGATTTAGGTAAAATTTTGACAACCTAGGGGAAATGAGGAGAAACAATGGAGTATGTTTATCGAATACTGAAAAGAAGTCTATTTAGTTTTATTATTTTTATCCAGTGCACATTAGTTTTTACGCAAATGACGATGTTACTAGCACATCAATCATACTTTAAACAAATCCCCAAATTAGCAATTGTAAACGAGCAGCGTTACATCTTATCTTGGTTAGTAGAAAATGAAGTCTACGAAGAAGTTAACAATTATTTGACAGAATCTGGCTATGATTTTTTTACTTTTGATACAAAAATGGTATATTTTGATGATAATAAGGAAAGTCAATCTATTGCAGTCTATGACCAAAGACAACTCAATAGACTACAGCTTATAGAACAGATAAAACGCCCCGAAAAGACACTAGAACTCTATGTTGACAAAAGGCTTGCACTAAACTACCCTTTGGGCAAGAAAGTTAGCTTACATGAAACCGACGCACAAACAGAACATAGTCAAAAGAGCCTAGAAGCTACTGTATCAGCCTATATAGACACCGATTTAATGCAACCAATAGCTGAAGATGGACATAAAACAATCACGCGAAAACCACCTCCACTTTTTGCTATCCCCGCCAATGGAGAGCAAATTTTTACCCAAGAACCCTACAGAATGATGACCGTTTATGTGCCATTGGATAAACAAGCAGGATTGGGAGAGCTTGTAAAATCATATGGGATACACTCTGAAGATATGAAACATAATATCAATTTTGGAAATGATATCATCGCAATGGAAATGGAAAAACTAATAGTTTATTTTATTGTCTACACTATTTCACTATTTATTTCATTATTATTTGTCATCAAACAAGAATTAGCGATTTACAAACGACTATTTACAGTTAAACTCCTTGTTGGTGCCAAATCAGCTCAAATCACCTTCGAATTACTGGCCCCATTTCTGATCATCGCAACCCTCGCCTATATTGTAGTTGGCACCTACTTTAGCATCAATTCTATCTATCTCTATGATTCGCAAACCAACTACTTCAGCCTAGAAATATATCGTCTTGTCGGTTTAATGTACCTTAGCGTCTTCATCACCTTATACATTATTCAATTAAGAAAAAATTCGAAAATAGACATTGGGAAAGGCCTGATAAAAAATGAAAATTGAGTTAAAAAATATCCAAAAAAGCTATTATAAGAAAAAAAAGGAAATAACCATATTATCCCCAATGTCACTTAAAATAACAAAAGGAGATTGTATTTCCATCGAAGGAAAATCAGGAGCAGGGAAATCAACTTTATTAAATATTCTTGCAGGAATCGAAAAACCAACAAAAGGTCAATATTATTATGAAGGTCAGGAAATGTCAAAATTTTCAAATAACAAAATGGCGCAATTTCGAAATGAAGAAATTGGCTACGTGCTCCAACAATTTGCTCTAGTCTACGAATTCACAGTATATGAAAACATCGTCCTCCCACTCATCTACAGCCACGTTAAAAAAAGTGAATATGCTAAAAGAGTATCACAGGCACTTGAGCTAGTCGGACTTCCAGGAATCGAACACAGTATGTGTGATGAATTATCGGGAGGTCAACAACAACGTGTTGCAATTGCAAGAGCAATTATAAACAAGCCACAAATACTCCTAGCAGACGAACCAACAGGATCTTTAGACACACAAACGGGTGAAGAAATATTAGAATTACTATTAAAATTGAATGCCCAAGGAATGACTGTTGTTATAGTAACGCATGACAAAGACATCTCCATGCGCTGTAGAAGGAATATAAAAATAAGTGATGGAAAATTAGTGGAGGAAACACGATGAAAAAAGTAATGATAAAAAAGTTGTTATTAATTTCAATAATTTGTATAATCCTAGGAATAACTGTGTTTATAGCTCTACCAAAGATGAAATTCGTGGATACTTTGAGTGTGGTAGCCGATGAATTACTAATTAGTCTAGTAGAGGCAAAGAGTGAAGGAACTGGTGATGGTAAATTTTGTTATACTGCGATGACGAAAATTTTAACTGTTAAAAATAATAAGAAAACAGCAACAATAATTAATACAAGTGATTTTGTTTTACAAATAGGAGCTGATATCTTTATCACCCCAACGCAGACAGAAGAGCAAATGAATATACCTTTTGCTAAAAACGAGAAAAAAGAAATAACATTAGTATTTAATTACACATTACCACTAGAAACGCTAACAGAAAAAAAGGGAGAACCCGTCATTTCAACAGATTACCCGGTAGAATTATCATACAAAGCAGAAAAGCTACAACTCACAGAAAAAAAAGATATTGAAGGCTGTACCCGAGTATATCGTAAGGGATAATTGGCGAAATAATCCAAAAGGAGGATAACGAAAATGACAGTATTGAGCAGAGCAATTATTAGTACGATACGACAAAAAGGTAAAAGCGGTTTACTCTTCTTACTTATTTTTATTATCGTTAATGTTATATTATGCTCCTTAACAATTAATAAAGAAATGAGTAGTCTAAGAATACAGGCGCTATCTAGCATTAGCCCAATTATATCAATTGATCTTGCTATGGACAAACAGCAAATTCCAGAACAACGGCAAGAATTACCACTAGCAGAAATTATCAGTTTAGGAAATGATCCAAGGGTAAAATACTATGATTACACGAACGAACTATTCGTAACTGCAGATAATTTTTCAGCATACGAAATAGAAAAAAGTGGCAGACAAATGAGGACGACAATTAAATTAAGTGGTGTAAATTATCCGCAACTAATGGATATTGAGCAAAACGTTATCAGACTAAAACAAGGAAGAACCTTTACAAAAAGTGAAATTAATAACGGAAGTTCCGTCGTGATTATCAACAATAAAGTAGCAGAAACAAATAATCTTAAAATAGGCGATACAATTTCTGTTAAAAACGGCACTGAAAAGGCTACTTCCGAGAAAAAAATAAGCCAAGAAAAAATAGAATATACTGGAGTTAGAGATGTCGTCTTAGAAATAATTGGTATTATCGAGCATAAAAACGAAAGCCTTCCTGGAAAGATGGATCAACAAAAGCAAGTAATCGACGAAATTGATGCCAGTAAAATAAATAAGATGTATGTTCCCCATAAGAAAATTGTCGAAGAGCAAATATTTATTGAACAACTCCTTGAAGCAGAGGGAATTATGGATGGTAAAAAACAGCTATATTCGCCAATATATGTGCTGCATAATATAGCGGATGTAGCAGATTTCAAGCAAAAGGTTACGGAAAAGATATCACCAAGCTACCAAACAATCAGCACCTTGGATTCCTACGACCACTTTGCGGGAGGATTTAATACGCTAGAACAAATGTCCACTTACGTACTATACGGCACAATTTCTAGCTTCATTTTACTATTTAGCTTAATGCTATTGCTTTTTTTAAGGGACAGAAAATATGAAATTGGTGTATATCTATCATTAGGTGCCAGAAAAAGCAGCGTAATTTGTCAAATCATTGTAGAAGTCATGTTAGTCACGCTAATTTCTCTGAGTGCATCGCTTGTATCAGCATCGCTTGTAAGCGTAAAAATAGCAGAAAAAGTTATCACCACAACGCTGACAAACAGCAGTGAAAACATGGGAATATACAGCGGAAATGAGTTAGATAGTCTCAATTACAGTGAAGATTTCTCACAACTAAAAAGTAACCCAACAACTACTAATCAATTAGATATACCAACAATTATTGTAATATATGCAACCGCGATAGTTATCGTTATACTAGCATCCAGCGGACCACTTGTTCTCATCATTCGGACAAACCCCAAAAATATAATGTTGTAGTTATCCTCCAAGCATAAAATCGCCCTAGGCAAAAACAAATCTAAGTATTCTTAAAAAAAGAGCAAGTGGCATTTAATTGCTGCCGCTTTTTTTTTGTGGATAAAAATAGAAGTAACAATGCCCAACGCTCTAAAACAGGCAACACTAGCGATACTCAGAAAGTAGGAAAGCGCATTGTATTAACGTCACTAACGATTATAAAAGCAGCGGCTCCCATTAAATGAAATGATAATTTTAGGTGCGATTGCATCCTTTACTACCACAGCGAAAAATTATTGGTAATATGCTGCATAAACATAGACAACCGTGTAATTAAAATTCACAATAAATTCACAAAAAACATATACAATAAATCTAAAATCGGGTACAATTATTTATGAGGAGTGATACTATGTCAAAAAACAAATATCGTTTGACAAAACAGGGAATAGAAAAATATTATGAAAATGGTCAAGTTAAATTCACCAAGCAAGGAGAAGTAATCGCAGCGAAGGAAGTAATTGAAAATTATAAAGAAGAAGTCTTCCTCCAAAAGCGAGTGCTAGCCTATTTCAGAAAAGAAAATAGTGCAGAAATAATTGAAAATATCAAAGCAGACAAGGAAACCACCTCCAAACTTGGGGACAAGGAAAGCCAAATATATGAAAAAGTATTACATGCATTCAAGCAACAAGAGAAAAGAATAAGCCACGATATACCACTATCGCTAGATTACTACCAAAACGTGGAGCGTGAAGAACTACTAAAAAGTAGAATAGCAATTTCAAAGGGGGAAGCCGATAAGAAATTAGCAATATACTACAATAAATTCAAAACAGACTTAGAAAATATAAAAGACCCGAATACAAAAAAATATGGCGTAAAACGCGAACAAATCAGAAAAACAAATAATGAAGCCTTTGCCCAAATAAGTGGTAAAGATAAATGGCTCGACCAATATTTTTTGGGATTCGTCTACCAACTATTCAAAGAAGCAATGATTAAAAGTAATGATGTAAAGAAGGAACAAACAGCAAGTGAAATATTAGAAAGTAAAGAAGCATATAAAATTAAAACACTAGACAGCCTTAGTCAAACATATCAAAATCGGCTATTTATGAACCTAATAGACATTGGCAAAATATCATATAATGGGTTAGAAAAGAAACTATCAAGTGAGGCACTAGAAAATCAAAGGGCATTAGAAAAACTGTGCAAGAAATTCTCAGAGTCAATAGTTCGCGCAGGGAACAACCTCCTTTCTGACAAAAGCCTCCTAGATAAAAATGGTCACCCACTGGATATTTTAGGGGGGGATGATCAAATAGAGAGTTTAGGTGCTGATGATAGGTTAGTTAAAAATAAGAAAGCCCTGACCGAAATTTCTGCTAAATTTGAAGGTCTCAAGGAAGATGAACTAAATAAAGTAATCAACAATCTTGTAGCATTAAGAAGTGCAGTCATCCACAAAAAGCCCGATTTTTTGGATGAAAAAAAGCCCAATGTTTTGGATGAAGCCAAAGCCACTAAATTCTTAGAAGAACCAATCAATAGAACAGTTGAAAAATACAATAAAATCATCATTCAAAAATACGAATCAAATGCTGTAAACCAGTACTACAAATTTAGTCATTACCACGAAATCATAGAAACAAGAATTACCAATGAAATCGAAATTCTACCAAGTAACTACCTCCCAAAATTCAAATACATTCTTGACCGCTTGGACTGGACAGAGAAGCACCAAGCAACAAAATTCAACATAAACCTAACAAACCTCATTATGGCAGATACCGACGAATTACACCTAGGAAAAAAGGCAAGGAACTTCCTACTTCAAGAAATATACTACACTGAATTTAGAAAAGGAATATCAGCCAAAAACGCCAAAGAAAGCTTCCAAGCAACTATCGAAAAATATAATACAATAGTCTACCCTGCAAGCAAAACAAACAGCAGTAAACTAGATACAGCATTCCTTGCAGGAGGTGAAGACAACCTTAATAGCTTATTCAAGTTAATTGACTGCAATATCGTAAAAGGTAATTTTGCTGAACTCCAAGTAATATGGGCAATATTCATACTCCAAAAATTCAATGAATTCATCAACAGCAAGTACTCATATCTAATAAAACTACCAACAGCAGCCCTCGCAACAGATATTGCGATAGAAGAAGCTAATATAACAGTAAAGTGTGACGTAGATACAACAAAAAAGCTTGTTCAAGATGTCTACACCCTTGCCAAACTATTAACACGCCGCGAGATAAATGATTTAAAACACAGCATAACAGCATATTACCAATTTCAAAAAAGTAAAAAAAGCAGTAAAGCAGAGAATAAAAAAGAAGCAATCAAACTCCTAGCAATCATGGTTGAAACACAACAGAACCATGACATCGAAGCCAACGGACTAGAAGGTTACGAAGCCATAATTGAAGAAATGCTCGTTGATAAAACAGATATAAGTAAATATAAACAGCCCGGATCAGAGAAAATCATCCAATTCAAAGGCCTGCGATTAATTACAAATGACAACACACAAAAGCTATTTACAAAACTATTCAAAGAAAGCCTCCAACCGTCATACTACACAACAGAAGAAAACATTGACATCCTAGACAGAGAAAAATTCAAAGAAAAAATAACAGCATTAAATAACACAATCAACAACGAAGAGAACTACCTAAAGATAAAAGAACAGTTTAGAACAGCAAGTGGGACAAATAAAATTGTAATATCTGAAGCTCTCCAAGCGGCATGGAAAACCAGACAGACATTAAATTTCAAACGAAACATGGTCACGCTACACATGCCAATTAAAGCGCACAACTTAATAATTGAATTATATGGACTCCTTTTTAGAACAACGCAGGCCATAGAGCAGGATTTAGTCTATGGATACGTGGGTTATATGACAGTTGAACCATTACCCATCCAACAAGACTTGATCAAAATACTCAGAGAGAATAACATGCCCATAAGATGTTTACAGGAAAAATACAAGAAAAATTTCACTAAATTTTGTCAAACCATAGGAATTAATAGTGGTAAAAAAGAAAATAAATTTCGTAATAGCATTGCGCATTTTTCCTATTTTAATGATAGCAAAAATACAGAATCAATAGCGAGTTTGATTATCCAAACACATGCTAAATTAGGGTATAACCGCAAGCGCAAGAAATCTTTTAGAGAAGCAGTAGAATATATTTTTAACACAAATTGTTTAGATGTAAAATTCGATTGTGGAAGCAAAGAAATCAGACTAGAGAGCCGAAAACACGAATATTACTATGAAACGAGAAAGACCAAAAAAATCGCTGCCAAGAAGTTTGGAGTACTTGATAAACTAGGAAGTGAAGAAGTAAATCTGATGCAAAAGCTCATTGATTTTCCGTGTGAAAAATGATCTAATTAATAGATAAGAAAAAGTTTAGTTTGCCCAACTTAAGCGAGCTAAACTGTACTATCTATTCCTTTTAGCAGAAAAGCTATGGAATATCCTCCCCAATACCGAAGGGGAATAAAACTTAACAGGTGAATAACCAATATGGCATGGTGTTAAAGACAAACGAAAATAAGGTTATAAAGAAAGAGGCAAATAACAACTATGCGGGTTATACAGGTGGTTCAGGTGGCGGAATAAATATTACAGATCCGGGTTGGAATCCAGATTTCGATAATTGTGAGGGTGCAATTGGCGGATATGGTATTTGCATTTAATTTGAAAATACTATTCAGATTACTATAACGGGTTAAAAGTGTAGAGGAGGCAATAATGATGATAGAATTAGAAACAGGAATTAGAAGAGATAGTAAAAAAAATATTAATGAATACGTATCAAACAAAATAAAAGAAACAAGGATTGAAAACAATAAAACATTAAAAGAGATAGCAAATCAAATGGAATTAACGCCAACAACAATATATAGATACGAAAAAAACATTAGAACAATTAATTTTGAAAATTTGTTATTATTTTGTAATTTGTTTGACTTATCATTATCCGAATTCTTTATCGAATATAAATAAAAAGAAAGAGATGAACTCTTTATTTTTATTTCCTAAATTGTAAAGTGATGCTGGACAGAATTTCTATAAATTGAGTGGATATATGTAAAACTGAGTATCAAATTCTGCTTATTGTGTGTTCATGCTTTCAATCTCTGCTTCAAATAGTTCCCTTGGACTTTTACCATCGTGTCGTTGGAGTAACCTAGTATTGATGAATGAATCATAGACATCAATCGCTTTCTGTTTCACGTCATCAAAGATACGCCCCTTAGGAATATAACGTCGTATCTCACGGTTGAATCGTTCGTTAATTCCACGTTGATATGATGCATATGAATCAGCGTAAAAAATAGCTGTTCATATCCCTTTGTATACTGATTCTGCAAAGCCAATTGAATCAGACACAATAGTTAACAACTTAAAAACAACAAGTGAAATCATAATCGAGCACAGAAATATAATCAAAGCGTGACCGCTGCAAAGATAAAAGAACGAAGAATAATTCGTTCTTTTTTTATACAAAAACATAGCCAAAAATAAAATTTGTTCTCAACATCCGCCCGCAACAGCGCAAAAAAGCAAGCTAAAACAATCACACAAATGTATTTGTTATCCTAAAAACGACCAACTTTTCAGACAAATTGCAGTCGAAAAATGGCTGTGAATAAAAATGCACACCCAACAAACGCACAGTGGCCTCCTTGACAACAACATGCTAAAGAGCGTAAGATAAAGCTATAAACAATACAAACCCAAGAACCACTCATAATCAAAAAAAAGTTATTTCACGTGACAATTGAACCGTTCCAATAAATAGTTACATATGGAAAGGAAGTAGTAAAATGTGTACAGTACTAAGAATTGGTCAGGGGCGAAGTAGTCCCTAGACTTGCAGAAGAAAGCATTAAAAAATGTGGGAATTAATGTGAAGAAAATGCAAAGGAGTGTGATCCCATAATAAAAGAAGCAAACCAACCTAGAGTTCAAATCCAAGCACAAGAAGATAAGCAAATGTATTTAGTAGGTACCGGATTAGGACGGTCCACACAACTCTTGCTACCAACACGCCACACGTATTTTCTATAACTATCACAATAGTTATGAGAGGTGGAGAAAGAAAAAAATGACAGCATTCTTTAAAAAATATGGAAGAGAAATGATTTTTATCTTTATCATGGGAGGGATTGTTTCAATAGCGATCCTGCTGCTTTTAGGAGAACCACCAAAAGAGGTGTTCATAAAATATATGGCATGTAACGCCATTTACATGATTGTATTGCTTAAAGACTGGCATAAGGAAAACAAGAAAAAATGAATATCTAGATGTTAAAATCCATCACGCAACTATCCTATCACACTGGGCACAAAATACAAGATAACCCTACAATTAACAAATCCAAGAAATACCGACCTAATACCTAGAAGTGTCTTTATACTAGTCCATTTCCAATATCAAAGTACACCACAAAAAGCGTATAGAAGCCTATAAAACAGGGTCTATACGCTTTTTATTTTTGGGGAAAATCGAATTCCTAGACAAGCGCTAGTTTATTTACCTTTTGAGTCAAAGAAGGAAAGAGTGTAGCGATATAATATATTAAAAAAATAGCTATCGTTTGCAACACATACAATCAAAACTTAGCCATTGTCCCCATATTACTTTGCTAATACACTTTTTTATAAAAAAGGTATTGACCTGAATAATTCAATATGGTATATTATACTTGTATCATATTAAACAAGTTGAATATTGGAGGGGCGAAATGTCACTAAAACAAGGAATATTAGGATTACTAACTGGAGAAAATAAAACGGGATATGATATCCATAAATGTTTTGATCAATCCATTGGCTTTTTTTGGAAATCAAGTAGAAGTCAGGTTTATCGCGAGTTAGATCTCATGGAAAAACAAGGCTGGGTTAAAAGTCGTGCAATATTACAAGAAGGAAAACCCAACAAGAAACTATACGAAATTACAAGTACAGGGCAGCAAGTGCACCAAAAATGGTTGAAGGAATATGAAATAACAAAAGAACTAGAGTTTAGAATTAGCCTACTAATCCGAACCTATTTCTCAGATTCACGACCAAAGGAAGAATTAATAACAATTTTAGAGAACTATTCATTAGCTTGTGGGAATGCTCTTAAAACATTAGAGAAAATACCATTAGAAAGTTACGCTGAAACAAAAAGTGAAAATAGTGTCTATATAAATGCGACACTCTCTTACGGTATAAATTTCTATAAGATGTTAATGTCCTGGTGCAAAGAAACCATTGATGAAATAAATAAAATAAGAAAAATGAGGAATATAAAATGAAA
This sequence comes from Culicoidibacterales bacterium, assembly GCA_051652245.1. Taxonomy (GTDB): domain Bacteria; phylum Bacillota_I; class Bacilli_A; order Culicoidibacterales; family Culicoidibacteraceae; genus BHER01. The sequence goes on from JBOFTV010000069.1 coordinate 12,268, forward strand.
AAATTACATGTTATAATTGGTGCCGGTCCAGTAGGACGAAATGTTATGAATAAACTCAGTGAGAAAAATGAACAAGTGAGAATAATAAATACTAAGGGAATAGCTACAAGTAAAGCTACATCAGTTAAGGCGGATATTTTAGACTACAAGCAGCTATTAAAAGCGTGCGAAGGAGCGGATGTAATTTACTTCTGTAGCTCACCACCCTATACGGAGTGGGATAAATTATTTAGTGTCTATGCCAAAAATGTTATTGATGTATGCACGGAACTGAAGGCAAAACTAGTCTATGCAGATAATCTTTATATGTATGGTCAAGTAGTACAAATGTCTGAAAAATCAGCCTATGCTGCAACAACAAAAAAAGGGAAAATAAGAGCAACCGTTGCCAACCAAATCATGAGTGCGCATAATGCGGGCTTGATTAAAGCGACAATAGCACGATCTTCAGATTTTTATGGTCCTGAGGTTCAAACCTCTATGGTAGGAAAAGCTGTCTTTCAAGCTGCACTTGCGGGAAAAAAGGTTCAACTACTGGGAAATACTGATCTATTACACTCATTAACTTACATTGAAGACTTTGCCAAAGCCCTGATTATTTTAGGTGAGAGTGAAGAAGCTTTTGGCGAAATATGGCATGTACCAAATGCACCAACAATAACGTGTAATCAATTTATGAAAAAGGTAGAATTGCAAATAGGTGTTAGCATTAAATCAATGAACGCATCAAAAGGGATGATTACATTTGCGGGCTTATTTAGTAAACCAACAAGAGAACTTGTAGAAATGTTCTATATGTATGATAAGCCATTTGTTGCAAGCCATAAGCAGTTTGATAAGCATTTTACGATGCCGGTTACAACATTTGATGAAGGTATCAAAAAAACGATTAAATGGGTAAAAGGTTTATAATTTTTATCATAAAATAAACTTATCAGAGCTGAAAAAAAGTAAGTGAATTTAAAATATTTTATTTTCAGCTCAATAACTCTTAATCTGAAGGAGCAAATAATATGGCTGTAATTACAGTAGAAAATTTAGTTAAATCATATAAAAAAAGAAGAGTAGTCGATAATTTTAATTTAGTCGTCGAAGAAAAAGAGGTAATTGGTTTACTCGGTCCCAATGGTTCAGGAAAATCGACAATTATAAACTGCATTGTTTCACTATTACGGCATGATAGTGGGACGATAAAAATATTTGACAAAGAAATGAAACGCAACCAATACGATATAAAAAAAGATATCGGACTTGTAATGCAGGATGTTGGTGTAATAGAAGAGCTAACTGTCAAAGAAAATATTGAGTACTTCTGCGGACTTTATATAAATAATAAGCCAAAATTAAAAAAGTATGTGCAGGATGCAATTGATTTTGTTGAATTAAATGAGTTTAAAAATTATACACCCAAGAAATTAAGTGGCGGATTACTCCGTCGATTAAATTTAGCGTGTGGAATTGCTCATAAGCCAAAATTAATCTTTTTTGATGAACCAACAGTAGCAGTCGATCCACAAAGTCGGAATAAAATATTAGAACAAATCAAAAAACTTAACGAACAAGGTGCAACAATTATTTACACATCACATTATATGGAAGAAGTCGAATACCTATGCAGTCGCATTATTATAATGGACAGCGGTAGAATTCTAACTTCAGGTACAGGAGATGAATTGCGTGAAAAATATAGTACAAGTGAGATAATAAGTTTTGAACTACTGGCAAAGGATACAAAAATAGTCGAACTATTTCAAGCTGAAAAAGACGTGATTAGTTGTAAATATAGCGAAGGAAATTTAGAGTTGAAAATGGTTAAAAACGAAAAAAATTTGATGAACATTTTAACGCTTTTAAAAACCCATAACCTATCATTTTCCAAAATGCAAACTAAACAACCGACATTAAATGATGTTTTTTTAGAAATAACAGGAAAGGAATTACGTGATTAATGAAAAAGAATATTTGGTTTCGCTTTAAAATTCTTAAGGGGCAAAAAGTAAGCCTTTTTTGGGCCTGTATTTTCCCATTACTGCTAGCTTTTATCTTTTCATTAGTGTTTAAAAATCTTATGGCAGAGACACTTAAATTTAGTGAAACCATTAATGTTTCATTCGTGGACATGAATCAAAATCCTGAGCTAGTTACATTATTTGAATTGCTTGAAAATGATGGTAAAAAAGTATTTTCAATCACAGAAAATGAGCTAGAAGAAGGAACTAAATTATTAGCAAACGATGAGGTTTCAGGAGTTGTTGTTGGGGGCGAAAATATACAACTTAACTTAAAAAGAAATGATATAAAATCATCCTACATAAAATCAGTTTTAGATGGATACGAAAAAACAAAATCAACGTATACAACAATCATAAGCCAAAACAGCATGATAATAACGCCAGAAAAGGTAGACAACATGAATACATTAAAACCAGTTAATTTAGATGAAATCATCGGTGATACAGTTTTAATCCCATTTATGAGTTCAATTGCAATGGGCGTAATGTATGCATCTTACTTTGCTTTAAGACTTAGTAATACTATTAATCCAGCTAAAACGTCAGGAATGAGACTAGTTATTTCGCCGTATAGTCGCTATAAAATTGCTTTTATTGACACGGTTTTAGTTAGTATTACTACGGTGAGTATCGGATTTATCATTTATTTTTTCATCAACAATATATTGCGGGTTGACATTGCAGGCGATATAAAAGTGATTATTGGACTGTTTGCTCTAAGTGGCCTGGTTGTCTCCTTTTTCGGGTATATTGCGGGAACTATTTTTTCACGATTTAGTAATATTGTAAGCATTAATATCCTCTGGTTACTAATTCTAAGTTTATCATTTATGACAGGAATGATGACACCAGTTGTAAAGCTAAGTATTGAAGAAAACATGCCGATTTTACATCGTATTAATCCGGTTTATCTTATTACCGATACGCTCTACAACCTGAAATTTGATCAAGGAGTAGAGGCTGCTAAAAAAGTAAGTGAAAATTTTACAAGCCTAGGGTTAATAGTTATTGTACTAGGAACGATTACTATGCTTTTACTAAGGAGGAAAACCTATGATAATAGTTAAAACGTACCTCCGATTACTCAAAAAGAACTGGGCAATTGTCCTACAAACCTTAGTTATTACCATTGGTATCACTTTTTTAATTGGCTCAGCTAATGAAGCGGACAAACAACAACAAGATAATTTAGCAACGGTTAAAGTAGCAATTGTTAATAAAGATGATCAAGCACGTGAAACGCTCATTGAATATTTGGCAACCCAAGTAAATATTGTAGATATAAATTTTCAAGATGAAAGTGAAATTATTGAAAAACTGAGTTACAACATCTTTGTAAAATATGTACTTGTGATTGAAAATGGTAGCTTTAAATCATATTATAAGCCTGGGGATGCAATTGGAGCCATTCTCGATCAAAAAATTATCCAGTATGAGAACCAAAATGAGCTCTATAAATTAAATAATGTAGCTAATACAACACTAAATGCTGATTTAGAAAAAGAAGTTGATGTCAGTTATTCTAATAAAAATATTTCGGCAAACAGTAAATTAGAAAGCATTTTCAATTTATTTATTTATGGTCTGATTGGGAGTGTAATTTCAGGCATTGGTGTTGTGACCATTTCTCTAGGGAGAAAATCGATTAAAGATAGAACAAGAGTATCAGCATTAAAAGAACAGAGCTTCAAAATGCAACTTTTGCTAGGTCATTTTAGCTTAGCGCTACTTGTATGGGCTATTTTGGTGGGGCTTGCCATTTTTATGACGCGATCAAGTTTTGAAAATACATACTTAATTTACTACATCTTAAATAGTTTTATTTTTATTTTTCCGGTAACAGCATTGGGATTATGTATCTGTTCCTTTATAACAAAAACAGAAGTTTTAATAGGAGCCAATAATGTAATTTCACTTGGATTAAGTTTTATCTCAGGCGCATTTGTACCGATGCAATTTTTAGATGAAACCGTAATTCAGGTTGCTAAATTCACACCAAGTTACTGGTTTGCTCAAACTAATGCGAAAATAACAGGAGCTGAAAATATTTCAATGGGGATTTTTGTAGAGCCAATTATAATGCAACTTCTTTTTTCGGCATTCTTTATTATCCTCACACTTCTTTTTTCAAAAAATATTGTTGGAAAATTATTAGTTAGAAAAAGCGTGAAATAGTTTTTCCTAGGTGATTTATAAGAAATCTGTATCCAATAAGTTTTGGTGTTTTTAATTCAGTGCACATAACTAAGGAATTCGCCCACAAAAATAGTGGGAGGGATCCTTTTTTTATACAAAAATTTATAAGGGGGAGTAGCTTATCGATCAAAAGTATAAAGTTGCCGGGCACCAGAAAGCAATTCCAATCAAAAAGAACAAGAGCATGAATAAATCACATAAAGTCCATATAGTAAAATGCCTTAAACCAGAGGGCTTACTACAAATACAAAGGGACCAAATTAAGATGATACAGTGGAATACGCAATCTTAGAAAAAAATTATCCAACCTCAATCCAAGACAATATTTTCACAACATATTTTTATAGAAATCACAAGATAAAAGATGATATAATGATGGTTAAACATAAGAAAAGGGGAATTTTAAAATGGGAAATAAAGTATTATATGGCCACAAAAAGTGGTTTAGGGTAAACAGTAAAAATGGCAAAGGCCAAGTCACGATAAAACTAGAGCGTGAATGGCACAAAGAAGGCTATATTGTAAAAGGAAAAAAAGAAGAAAACATCGATAAAAGCAAAGTAATCCGCGAACTAAATGATTTTTGGGGGCGAAAAATAGAAAGTAATAGAATACAGGAAGGAAATATTTTAGCAAAGCAGCCTCAAAAATATCTCAAAGGAGAAGAAAAAGAGTTACAACGAATCGAGATATTAAAACAAAGTAAACAGCTGGCAGCAGAAAAGAAGACCCAAGGCGAAACAAAAAGGGTAACAAGACTAGTACTAGAAAAAGAGCTTTCTGAAAATCATTCATTCACAATTAAAAATGGGGAAGAATTTCCTTTTAAATGTAGTCAAATAAAAATATTGATCTATACCAACGAAAAAGATTACGCTGAAAATCTAAATAAAAGTGCAATTCTAATAAGAGAAATAGATGAACAGATGATAGAAAGAAAGCAACAACTATTAATGGCACTAACCGAAATAAACCGCGTACTTTGGAAAATTACAAGAAATATAAAAATGGAGGAACTCAAGAATAGAAAATACATTGATATCATCAAAACAACCATCAAAAGCCAAATAGAGCAAGAAAGTGTACTAATAAAAATAGAAAATCTAGCAGAAAACATCAACCAAAACCAGAAATTAATCGATTACATCAGCTTCCTAATAGACACAACATCTGAGCCACACAAAATTATATTTGAAAAAATGGAAGCTCACTTTCTAAACCAGCGCACCCTAACGGACGATGATTTCGTCACCTTTCTAATTGGCACACTCCAAGCAAAAGACTGCATCAAAAGAATCATCGTCAAAGAGGCAAACAATAGCATGGAAGGAGAAACATACAAGGAATCCCAGATAAAAACATACATAAACAAAGACAAGCACACGGAGCAAAACGGACATGAAGAGTTCATCAAAAAATACCTAAACAAAGAAGCAGAAATTAAAAGCGATATTAAAGACATTCTTGCAGAATACAACATCCTCGAATTAGGTAGCAAACTAATTAAAGAAGTAAAAATCAAAAGGGACACAAACCTATATAAAACATTCAAAGACCACTACCAAAACAAAACGAGTGAAACATGCTTTAATGGAATGGACAGCACAGAAAAACAGCTAAGAAAACTAATCTACCGTTACTTAAAAGGGAGAATAAACAAAATAATAGAATCACCAACATACTACCAAACCCTAGAAAAAGCTTTCACACCAGAAAAATTAGCAATAAAATTAGCAACTCACGTAAAGCAATTTATCCTAGAAAACTTACTATACATTGGAAAAGTAACTCAATATGAACTAACAAAACCTAACAGCATAGACTTCCAAAAAATCCATGCCAAAGAAGAATTATATACCGAAATACTAACGCTATTTAGTGTAGCAAATACTAAGCTTGCAAATATTTTTGGCGACAATAGTATTGATTTTTATGGTGGTAAGAATTGCTTATATGAATCGATTAAGATAAAATATGATATAACGCAAAACATTAAATTTCTTCAAAAGAGTGATGGTGAAATAGATATCATAAAGGGCATGACACACTACATAAATCGCGCCTGTGATCTTAGAAACGCAATCGTGCATGGTAAAATACCAGAAGTTCAAGAAATTGCCGCAACACGATCAGTAGTGAAAGAATTTTTTTTCTCCCAAACGATGACAGACAGCGAATTTCTCACAGAGCAAATAGAAAGGGAAAGAGTAACGGACAAAACGATCTGTACCGCCCTAAATATAGACATTATCTTCAATCACAAAAATGCGATTATTACTGAAATAAACAAGCAAAATGAGCAGGAAAGCACGCTTGACTGCGAGCCTTTTTTTCCAAGGTTTAATAAAATAAGTGGAAGCGTTTCGCAATTTGTTTATGCGGAAATTACTGATCCAATCGTGGCTAAAATTGTCGAACCCGCCTTTTTGTATGTCGCTAAACAATTGTATTTAGCAGAACTTCACTATGATATCCCCAAAGGTTATCTGCGAATGCAATTAGGTGAAAAAGATAACCCGCTAGACTTACAAGAGCATTTTAAAAAACAGTATCAACGCATCCAAAAGCAAGCATCTGCCGGGAATAGAAATATTATGAGGAATTTTCAAGGAAAATACATCGACAGCTTCATGGCATACTTTAAAACAAAAATACTTGGTCAAGAAGGTAAGACAATAGCAGAAATATTTTATCTTACTACAATGTCAGGAAAAGAATTGAAAGAAACAGTGCAAAATCGTTCGGCGAGTTATCCCGAAAAATATCTCTTAAAAAGAAGAAAAGTAGATATAAAGATCACATCAGATTTTAGTTATATTATTTTAATGACAGCATTACTAGCTGAGCCTGAATATATTAATCTTGTAGCAAACCGCTTTAGAGCAACAGCACGTTGGCTAGCAGCTTTTGGTGAGGAAGAACAAAACTATGAAGATATTGCAAGAATGCTCTATAGCTATAGCGAAATCAATAGTGAGAAAAAAATATTAGAAGAACAAACATATCTAGAATTGCCATCTATTGTTAATAATGAGACTGAAATTCGGCGAAGATGCGAAAAAAGATTAGAAGCTAAGACAGATAATGGTCTTAAAGAAGCTGCGAAAATGATTGCGGATAAATACATAAAAATAGAAAATGAGCTCCCAAATTTTGAGGTATGTAAATATAAGCATGACTTCAAATCAGAAAAGCAGTATATGGGATATATAAGTGGAATAATGGAAATAATAGGGATCATAGGGGAAGAAGTAAAAAAAGAAAAAGCCCAAGAAAAAACCCAAAACATCAGCAAATACAAAATCGAAATGGATAAAATAATAAACCAGATGAACACAGAGCAAAAGAAAAACTATTTTGACCTCTACTACCAGAAAACATCCGAAGCCCCCCAAATCATATTTGACAAATATCGTTATAAAGAAATAGCACGACCAAGCTTTGAATATATCTATGATAACTTCATTAAAACAGATATCATAAATATTGAAAAACCAATCGTTTTAACCGATGAGGACATCAAAAATCATCAAAAAGTTGATAAAATAATTACAAAAATAAATACTACATTAAAAGGAAAATCAAAGCATTACAAGCAATTCAAACAGGAAATACTAGCAAATAGAGAAGCGGAAAGCGTTAGATTATTATTAAATGAAGAAGGATTTGAAACGAACGAAGACTTTGAAAAAGCGGTTATAAGCAAAAATAACTACGAAAAGCAAACCTTCATCTTAAATTTACAAGCAAGTAACTATATTTACAATAGCATGCTACAAATTGCCTGGAAATTAGCGATGCAAATTTCCCGATTAGAGCGCGATATCCTTCACTTAGATTTAGCAGTAGCAAAGATAATAACAACAACAAGCAAGGAACACCGAACTTTTTTTAATCTTCCAGTAGAAACAAACGAGGAAAAAATCAGAAACTACTATGCACATTTCCACATGATTAGAGATCCATTTGAAAAAAGTATAGTAACCCAGGCCCAAGACCTAGCAAAGCTGCTAAAATACAGAACCAAATACAACAACTCAACCCAAAACATCATCCTCCAGGCATTCAAAAAGGAACTAAGCTATAACTACCCAGAACTCAAAAAACCAAAAACATTATCAGAAATCACCACAGAGCAAAACTGGGAAACATTAGTAAAGAACAGAAAAGCATCAATCCTTGAGCTAAATCTCAAATATGACTACAAAACACTAGCTCGAAAAATATTATTACAAACAAAGGATGGTAAATAAGTGTCAAATATAATTTATGTCACATCAGGCGAAAAGCTGGGAAAAGCGGGAGCATTTTTGATGATCTATCGAAATGATGAAGAACTAAAACTTGAATTAGATGATATTGAAGCAATCATCTTAGAATCACAATGGTGCAGCATAACAGTTGGTGCACACATCATGTGTAGCCAAAAAGAGGTACCAATTATAATTTGCAATGAAAAACACCAACCCGAGGTATTTTGCCACAGCATCTATAGCTACTACCAATTAACACTGCGCATCAAGGATCAGACAAACTGGCAAAACTTAAGCATCAAAGATGATATTTTTGCTAAAATAGTGCAAAGTAAAATCCAACATCAACTAAATTTACTTACATCGATTAAAGAAAATGAAGAACTAACAGCAAAATTCACGCAATATATTAATAAACTTGATGAAGAACGCTTAGATAACCTAGCAGAAACAGCAGAATCAATCACGGCAAGAATGTATTTTAAAGCATTGTTTGGCTTAAAATTTAAGCGAGGGGAAGATGATGTTATCAATGCAGGATTAAATTATGGTTATATGTTAATTCGCGCTGTAATAATGACTAAAATTGTTGCCAAAGGATTCCACCCCTCCCTAGGTATCTGGCATCACGGACAATTCAATAATTACAATTTTGCTGATGACATCATTGAAATCTTCCGTCCGATCGTAGACTACATTGTTTTTCATCGGATTTTAAGCAGTCAATCATTTGAAAAAGATGAACGAATGATTTTACAGAACATCTTACTGCAAGAGGTTGACTTTGCGGGGAACAGAGTAGATTTAAAACAGGCAATAAGCCTTTATTTAGATGCAATAAATAAAACCTTCCAAACAAATGACATCTCAAATCTAGAAATACCAAAATTGGATGTGAACTACTATGAGTATTAGCAATAAATTTATTTACATGGTTATGTACGACATCCCGATACAAACAAGTAAAGATGCAAAAGCTTATCGAACATTTAGAAAATGCTTATTAAACTTTGGTGCATACCAGCTACAAGAATCAATTTACATAATTCATTTAAACAACAAAGCAAAAAGTAAAAAAATATATAATGAACTAGTAATCCTTGCACCAAAAGAGGCAAATATCAGGGGCTTAATTATGACGCAAAGTAATTTTGAAGCTATGGAAGTAATTTCAGGAGAAGTGAGTATTGGCGAAAAATTGATTAAAAGAACATATCGAATTATTGAAATATAATTAGGTAACCATCACTTAAAACATTGAAAAAAATGTGAAAATATGGTATAATAGATAGGTATGAGTAGTCTATATCAATTAAATAGAGCTGACTTTATTAAGGAAAAATATAATGCTATATCCCATTCTATGGGATATAGACCACCCCAATACCGAAGGGGACTAAAACATTTTATACTTAGTAGGCTTCTTCACCTCTATGATATAGACCACCCCAATACCGAAGGGGACTAAAACCTGCACTATTTCCAGCATCATGCCTTTAAGTGATATAGACCACCCCAATACCGAAGGGGACTAAAACGTTTAATCATTGTTAGTGTTTTGAATAAATCGATATAGACCACCCCAATACCGAAGGGGACTAAAACTCTTTTCTTCCTCGTATAATTCGGATTTAGTGATATAGACCACCCCAATACCGAAGGGGACTAAAACAATCTGGGAAGAGAAAACAAAGGCTTTACATGATATAGACCACCCCAATACCGAAGGGGACTAAAACCAATAATGTTATCGACTTCATGGCTAATGCTGATATAGACCACCCCAATACCGAAGGGGACTAAAACATAGAAACATCTTTTGACCCAACACTGCTTTCGATATAGACCACCCCAATACCGAAGGGGACTAAAACTTAGCAATTGTTAAGTCTAGGTCGTTTACTGATATAGACCACCCCAATACCGAAGGGGACTAAAACAAATAAAGGCGTTTTACATGAAACTAACAACTGATATAGATCACCCCAATACCGAAGGGGACTAAAACTTTATGAACTATGAGGTAATGATAGATAAAAGATATAGACCACCCCAATACCGAAGGGGACTAAAACAAGCAATAAAATAGGCAATAACTTTTTAACTGATATAGACCACCCCAATACCGAAGGGGACTAAAACTAAGGTAGCAGCAACGCCTTGTGAGCTATTTGATATAGACCACCCCAATACCGAAGGGGACTAAAACAGCTAGAAGTGTAGCCGTGCGCATTTTCTCGATATAGACCACCCCAATACCGAAGGGGACTAAAACTATGTCTGGCATAGATTGGAATCTGTCTTTTGATATAGCCCCCCCCAATATCGAAGGGGACTAAAACTTTCCCTAATGTATACTAGGACTATTTTAGCGATATAGCC
>JBOFTV010000070.1:0-3844 GCA_051652245.1 Culicoidibacterales bacterium
ACAACATTTAATCTTATCAATGAATACACAAGCTTAATCATCCATAAAAAAGGTGTAGCCACAGGCATAACGGATGGATTAACAGGAACCCAACTTGCAGGAGCAAAACTAGGCATAAGACTCATAAGTCGACCAGACATACCTAAAACAGCAACAGAAAAAACAGAAAAAACAGAACCAAAATTTAGTTACGAGCAAAACACAGGCACAACAGATATAACTAAAAATTTCTTACATGCCAAAATAGGCGATACAGTCCATACGTTCACAACAAGCGGATCCCCTGAAGTAATCAAAGGAATTCCCGCAGGATTCATCGTCGAAGTATATGAAATTGAAGCACCAGCGGGATATGATTTTGCGATAGCTATTAAAACAGAAATAAGTAAAACGGATACGACAGAAATTACGTTAGTTGACCAAAAAACAGCAAAAGTCTTGGCACAGACAGGACAAAATACATTAGTAACAATAATGTTGAGTGTTGCACTATTACTTATGAGCATGTACTTTTTACTATTTATACAGAAGAAAAAGAAACATTTCAGATAATCCAAATCAAAGTGAAGCCGCTCTAACAAAAAATTGAGCGAGTACAGGGCTTACTTGAGAAGAATTCACGAAAATGCTAGTAGAACAAAAAGTTTTATTGGCTTTTTTTAATTGAAAAAATGAAAGAAGGAAAGAAAATGAAAAGAATAGTAACGCTGCTATTAGCAGCAACATTTATAGCACCTATAAATATAAACACACTTGCGGAAGAAAATGCAGGCGGGCAAACGATGTTAGAGACATTTGAAGCTCCTGTTGATCCAGAAGAGCCAACTGATCCAATCGATCCAGAAGAGCCAACTGATCCAATCAATCCAGAAGAGCCAACCAATCCAATAGAGCCCGAGGGGCCACCAATTCCAGAAGAACCGTTGCTCCCCAAAGAACCAGTAAAGCCAGAAGAGCCTTCGGTGAGTCCCACCCCAGAACACGATTTTGTGGAGAATGAGGGCATAATAGTAGTTAGAGGATACTCAAGTAATGCTAAACTGCCTAACACGGGAAACAGTATAATAGAGACACTTACTGTTGCAACACTATCAATACTAGCAGGAATAACGATGGTGGTAGTAAAAAGGAAAAAGAAGAAAGCATTAAAAACAGAGGTGGAGGAATGCTAGGCAAAACACATTTAGCAGTTGGTGTACTGACATCACTTGCTATTGGAAAAGCAGTAGGACTTCCTTTAAATGACGCTCTCATAGTAAATCAAATCATTATTTCAGGTGCAGTTGGTGGTTTATTGCCTGATATTGATCACAGTGGCAGTAAGTTGGGTAGTAAAGTACCAATTCTACCTAAGTTACTAAAACACCGAGGAATAACGCACACCGTGTTTTTTGTTGCTCTAGTATATTTTATAGCCATATCGTTGAACACCCCGCAAAAGCTAATCTATTGTCTCACAGGGGCAATAATTAGCCATATTATTGGAGATATGCTAACACCAGCAGGAATAGCTCCAATCAAAATATTTGGACTATTTGATTATAATATCAAATTTCCAATTATGAAAATTCCCTATTTGGAAAAAGTCACGGAAGTTGGAGCGTATTATTTAGCGCTTCAACTGCTAATTAGCTAAAAAATCATTAATTAATTATAGAAAGGAATAGAAAAAATGAAATTCAATCAAATATATCAAAAAAATAAAATAAAAATCATGTTATTACGGAAGATATGTTTTTTCAGTCTAGTGATCGTATTTATGTTATGGTTTTATCCATCATTTTTTACGTCATTCTTTTCAGGTACCTTGCTTATATATAAAGGAGAACAATATATAGTAGATTTTGATTTTTTACTTCAAGCGGTGAAGTTTTACCTCATCGTTTTGTATCCAATCATATTTATATATGAAGGTATTTGTCATTACTTTTTTCAAAGAAACAACATGATGCAGATAATAGCTAGAATCAGCTATTGGTTGCTAAAATTATTTGTTGTTTTTTTATTCACTGTCCCTCTTTCAGGCAGAGTAATCTTTTCTGTTATTGTCGGCGTATCAATGAATCAACTTATTAAATATAAAACAAAAAAATATATAGAAGATAGAGAGTTAAATCAAAAAAGAGTAGGTGAAAATAGTGTTCTTCAGAAAAAATAATAAACAAGAACTAGATAAAAACAAAAACGAAATCAACCCAAATTTTCCAGAGAGTATAATAATGCCGCCAAAACAAAGTAAACATATGGCAAGAAAAATAGTGGGGACAGTATTTACGATGATTTTAACTACAGGAGCTATGCTAGGATATGCTCCCTTTTTTGTACAAGAAAAAGAAGAGATTAGAAATTTTGAAGTAGCTCATGTAGCATTCAATGAAGTGTACACTTCAAATATGTTTAGGAAATACCCAGAAAAATCTAGTTACTCCGCTTTGCAAAAAGAAAGGGATGCTTACTTGGAAAAAGCAACAGCTTTGCCATATAAGGAAATACTTACGGAAGAAACGGAATCATCCACTGCTACAAAAATAATCATAAAGAAGATAAGGCCAGTAAATGTAAATACATATGTTTCTGGGCTAACCTTTGTCCACACTTTTTTTACAAGCGATCAAACATCATATAATAAAGTGATGGAAATGGAACTTGAATATATGGAAGAAAACAACGCCTTTTTTGTTATCAGCAGAAGAGTTGTTTTTTCAGAAGAAAGTCAGTTGGCAGCGGAAACAAAAAAACATCTTTTACAGCAAAAAGAAAAAGAAAAAAATATTGAAGGCACACCACTTGAGATAACAAAGGTCGAAAAAACAAAAGAACAGTTAAAAATTTTCTTTGATACATTAAATCTAGATAAAGTAAAAGCTGAAAGTCTTACAAGAGACTTACAGTTAGAAAATTACTACCATGGTAAATTCAATATAGAAACTTTGACACTTGGAAGTGTTGTTGAAGATGAGGCGGGTACAAAGAAAATGTATAGTAACATCAGATATGAAAGTACAGCTTTTGAAGAAACAAAAGTCTTTTACATTGAAATGAAAGACAACACAATAATACAGATTGAAGAAAGAAGGAACAATTAATGCAACATATAACAAGTTTATTTTCCACACCACTATTTGCTGCACTGGGAGAAATCCTGGTGTTTTTATTAATATTAGGAGCTATATTATGGTACATAGTTGCAATACTATGTGCAGATGGAGCCAAGTTTGACATCAAAAATTTTGGGCAAATAAAACAAAGGGCATTAGCCAATATGCCTAAACTATTAGGAGGAATAGTCGTAGCAATATTTCTTTTTCAAGTGTTGAAATTAGCAGGTATGTTAAAAATACTGGCAGCTATTGCTACGGTATGTGCTCAAGGAATAGAAGCTGCTCTTGATTGGATAATCGCACAATTAGAAAAGATAAGTTGGCGATAATTAATGAGGGGTTTGAATTATACAGAAGCCTTTGATAATATCCATAAAGAGCGATTCTTTTTTATTGAAATAAAAAGAAAATCGCAGATTATTATGGTTGGAAGCATTGTGACGTTTTTAGCAGTATTATTATTTTTACTGTTTAACATCAGCTTAAATGCTGTAAACTTATCAATTTACGGCTTAATACTACTGTTAATATTTATTGGACTTGGATTTGATATGGAAGATGTTCCTGCTTGGAAATTTCTAAGCTACGCTTGTTTAAAAACGGCAAGCGTACGAATTGCAGGAGAAACAATTTTTATTGAAAAATCACATAAACTAAAAATATACCAAAAAAGAGGAAGGAGCAAAAAAAGTGATCGATTTAACAGGGAAGTTTAATTATGAACTTCCCATAATTATAAGTGA
>JBOFTV010000071.1:0-8876 GCA_051652245.1 Culicoidibacterales bacterium
GGCTATTTGGACAATTTTTTCAAAGTTGTCTAAATTAATGCCACCAGTTGGCTCCAAAGCAAAATTATTTTCACTACAGCTTTTAGCAATTATTTTATACTCCTCAATTGTTGCCAATCCGTTCATTGGAAAAAACTTAAGTGAGTTCCCTCCCATATCTTTAATTAGGTTAATTGCTGCCTCAATGGGGATTATTCCCTCAACTCCGGTGGAACTTAATGGTCCCGTTGTAATTTTAACCATGCCCAATATACCAGTAGGTGATACGAGTGTATTGATGAATGTATCCTCATTATCAACTTTTGCGCGGGTATAACCAATTGCGGGGAAAACCTGGTTAGCATGTTGTGGTTTGATGACACCCGCTATTTCGGCTACAGCCTTCCATTGTTGCGGGTTTCCAGCCCCTAGTCCAACTGATATTGCGTTGCCAAGGATTTCCTGATATTGCCTCATCCCCATTATTGCTGTTTCCACATCAGGATAACCCGCTGATAAAATACCCACAACAACATAACCCTTGGTTGCCTTGAGGATTTCGCGCGCATTAGTTAAGCTGTTTGTTAACACATTCAGTGCTATTCTGTCTTTATAAAAATTTATTGTGTTATTCATTATTTTTTCACTCCTTGTAATGTACGTAATGCTTGGATGATACATGCTAAATCACCTGCTAATAGTGGGCGTGGATCGATGCATAGCTTACCTTTACTTGCCTGATAGTCTCGTGTATAAATAGCTGTGGGATAAGACTTTAATCGTTGAGATAAATCCTTAGCATCACAACCATAAACCAAGGCATCCACTTTAATTGTCACCCGAAAAATATTCCGCCCCGCTTCATCCGCCGTCATTTTTGCACTAAGTCCGGGAATTAATTCTACTTGTTGAACAAACTGATCTAATTCACTTGTTGTAATCAATTGTTTGGGTTTACTTTGGACGTATTCACTCACTGCCTGAACTAAACCATAGATTGTTTCTTTCCCAACTTTCATTATTCGGCCAATTCCATGATATTGAGCTTGAAGTTCCAGAGCTGCTTGCTTTGTCTTTGTCAAAACTAGTCCTGAAGTTGGTCCACAAATTGCTTTTGTACCACTGTAGACAACAAAATCAGCTCCTATTTTCAAATATTTCTGTAAATCCTCTTCCGCAGCCGCATCAACAATAACCGGGATTTTTCTTTGTTGGCCGATACTAACAAGCTCTTCCAGGCTAACCATGTTTTTTTGCACGGCATGATGTGATTGTACATAAATCAGTGCTTTGGTTGCGTCATCAATTAAAGCATCTACTTGATAACCATAGCTTAAATTACTGTGCCCCGCCTCCTTAATTGCAACATGTGCTGTTTTCAATACAAGATCAATTGGGACACCATAATTAATATTATGGCCTTTAAGCATCACTACATTAAATCTGTTCGAACCGCAATAATCATGAAATTTTTCAATCAGCGCGCGGTTTTCAGCACAAATCAGCGAAGCAATGGTTAGCACTAATCCACTTGAAGCATTTGCAACAATACATGCTCCCTCTACACCAATAAGACTTGCAATCTTTGCAGAGGCTTCAGCCAATAACTCATCCATGACAACATAGCTTCCAGCACCAAAATTCATCCTTTCTAACACCGTCTGACTTGGTGTTGAAACACCCAAAATCGTCATTCTCCCTGAAGCATTGACAACTTTCCTTACATTAATTTTCGCAATCATTTAACACCCTCCCCTTCTTTTTGGAAAAAAAATCCGCCAAAATAGCAAAAAGCTACCTCAATATTTTTAGTCGACGTTACTATTTCACCTAGGCTATCGACTAGTTCTGTTGGATCATTGCTTATTTTAAAGCATGTCAGGTTAGCTTTTTTTCCAACTTTTAATCCTGTGGTGATGTCTAAGTCTAATATTTTTTGTGGATTTTTAGTAACTGCCTCGATACATTTATTAAGCGGCATTCCTAAATGAAGTAATTTGGTCATTACCGCGGCTAACGATATGACCGGTTGTTTTATGTTTTCCTGATAAATATCCGTGCTAATTGTGTCAAGTTCAAATCCCTGGTCTAATGCCATTTTCGCTGTCAAAAAACTAAAGCTATCTCTTCCATGTCCTAAATCAAATTTAATGCCGCGGGCTTTTGCTTCGATTATTTCAGCTATAATTTTTGTTGTCCCATTGAAAATATTGTTATCCTTCCCATTAAAAATATGTGTCACAATATCACCAGGCTTAAGCAGGGCTAGAATATCAACTAACTTTGGTGGTCCATTACCAATATGAACCATTATGGGCAACGCTAATTCCCGCGCTATAACTTGGGCTTTTGCTAGTGGTATTAATCCATTTTGACCAACAACACTGCTGCTTAATCTTACTTTTATACCTACAATTTTATCTTTGTGCTTGTGATAGGCAGCTATTAGTGCAGCTTGGTCAATATTGGTAAGGTCAACTAATTCTGAACGTGTGTTTATGCCCGTTTTAGCGATGTTAATGAAAAATTTAATTGTTGTTTTACTTGCCGAAATCTGTTCGATGAATGTTTCTACATGATTTGCTCCCACTGTCCCAGCATCAATTAATAAAGTTACACCGGTTGTTACACCCACTTGATCAGCTTTTGTGCTTAGGGGGGTCAAACCGACATAACAATGGGCATGCATATCAATCCATCCTTGAGAAATGAAATGATTTGACATCTCAATTACTTTTGTTTCTGGCGTGCACATAATTCTAGGAGCTATCTCCATAATAATATCATTTTCGAGCAAAATGTCGACTGCCGGATTATCATTTTGCCAATTTTCATCAATTATTGTAACGCCTTTAATTAAATATTTCATTTCAATCACCTCTGTTCCTTATTTTTCGATGGCATTTAACTTAAATGCACTCCATGCTCCAATATAGTCAAGCAGAAACTGCTCATGCTCAACAACTACTGCGCAAATGTTTTTACGTTCATCTAATGGCATTGCTGCTAAAATCAATTGTAATTCTCCTTTGTACTTTCCAAAAGTATCGTTACCAATTATTATATCACCTTTTTCTTGATTCCGGAAATAATGCGGTGGAAATTGGTGGCTACTATATTTTTTTCTTGACGGTGTTGACCGAATCATGTATGCACTGATGTCACCACGGCGAACATGGGGATTGTCAAACATAATTATTTTTTCTATTTCGCTTGCTTGTTTTTGGACATGAACATCTAGGCTAATTATTTGGCGGTTTAGTTTCCCTAATTGTTCTAATTGTTCGTCACTTGCATAAGCATTTCCAATAATAATATCGTCAATTAGTCCCGTCGCCCAAAGATGCTTAGCCTGTGTTGTAATCGCCATATTTCGATGCATTTCGAGGGTGCAAAGTCCATCATTTATATCCCATGGACCAAGTTGTGCTACATCTGATGTAATAAAAGCTGCTGTTCTAATTCCCTGCTTTTTAAATCTTTTCGAGCAGGAAATGAAATGGTCATAATCTAGTCCCGTATAACTTTGGGGATAGAAATTGTGACAACCTAGTATTTTATCCTTATTTGGAGCATACGAAAGGATATTATCAAGATAAGCAGTATCATTGCTCATGTTTATTTCAATATCGAGATCGTATTCATTTTGTGTTAAATTTGCTTCTACGAGTCCATCAAACCCCAAATCTAATCTAATACCAGTTGCACCTAATTTATGAAAAAAAGTGAGGTCGCTATAATCAATTTCTAGCTTCTTAAAAACTGCTGGTGCAATATCTAAGATGACTTCCATCCCTTCACTTTTTGCTGCTCCAATTGTCATTTTAAAAATTTTAGCTAATTCTTCTTTTGTCTTTTCTGCTGAAAGCAGACAGGTAAACACCCGAGTAAAACCACAGGATGCTGCCTTTTTAATATATTCCATATCTTTGTCAAGAGTTGTTTTTTCGGGATAGATTGCGATACCTAGTTGCCTTTTCATGAGTTGTCACTCCTTTTTAATTCTTTTGGGGAAGTTGATTTAAATAAGTATTTTGCATTACTGTAGCTCCAAAAATTGTTGTTATGATAATTAACTCTGTTAGTTTCACACTAATACTTAGATTAATTGCGATGCTTAGCAGAATAATTACTAAGGCAAATATGATGCTTTTGCCAACCGTCAAGCCTCTCATTAGTTTTACTTTTCGACAAATTATCTGGGATACAAGCACACTGATAACAGTGAGCATTAATAGCTGTTGCGTGACCATCAAACATCCGTCCCTTGCTTATTTTCTTGGCCTTTTTCTATCTCTAAGCGCTCATTTTCTAGTGTTTTTCGTTCGAATATTTTGAAAAATGGCCAATAAATCACCCAAGCAATTCCAAAGAAGACAAATACCATGATAAATGCCATGATGTTCCAATCTGAACTAATTAAAGCTCCTAAGGGGGCAGGCATCGTAAATGGTGCTTTGACTGTCATACGCGGTAAAATATTAGCAATTGTCATAAAATAAGCAATTGTCATATTAACAAGAGGGGCTATAATAAATGGTACTGCAAGAATTGGATTCATTACTATTGGTGCCCCAAAAATAATTGGCTCATTGATATTAAAGATACCGGGTAAAAATGATAGTTTCCCCAGTTGTCGGAGATATTGTGATTTTGAAAACATGAACATAATAACTAATACTAGTGTTGTTCCCGAGCCCCCAATCCATAAAAACCACTGTAAGAATTGTTCTGTAAAAATATTAGGTAATTCAAAGGCACTCACACCTGATTGAAAGGCATCGGTATTTTGGGCAATTGCCTGATCCCAAAACGGTCTGATAATTGGTCCTAAAATTGCTGGTCCATGGACACCTAATACCCAAAATCCACAGATTAAAATGACTGTCAACATCCCTCCAAACAAGTTATTTCCTACAAGAAATATTTTAAGTGGTGAAATTAATAGCGTAATAAAACCATTTACGTCAAAATTAAAGACATGTCGGGGAACCCAAAATAATAAAATAATGACAAATGTTGGATATAATGCTGAAAATGAACTTGCTACAACAGGTGGCACACCTTCGGGCATTCTTATTTCTAGTTTGTATTTTTTCATCAGACGTAAGATTTCAACGGCAACTAAGGATGCAATGATTGCGCCAAATAACCCCTGTGCACTTAGTGGACCAATTGGGATATAGCGACCCACAACAGCTGTTCCTGCTGTTGTAATTCCGTCTTTAATATTTACTGGTACTGATAATAGTAAAAAAGCAAGGACACCTAGAAACCCTGATGTAATATCATCAAGCTTATAGCTTTTTCCTAGAAATGCTGCAATTGTAAAACTTGCATAAAGTGACATGATACCTACAGTAAATCGAAAGGGAACATCAAGTAAATCCTTGTAAGGTGCGATAAATTCATTATAACCAGGGATTGGCAGGTTTAAAAAGATAACAAAAAACGAACCAACTAGTGTTAGTGGAAGAATTGAAATCAAGCCATTTCGGATAGCTTGCATGTGACGTTGATTACCAATTGCATTAGCAACCGGCATCATTTTCTCGCCAAGACGTTCTAACATTTGTTCCATAATGAGACCTCCTCGTTTAATATTAGTGGCGCTCTTTTTATGCACCCCTATAAAGCGTATTATATGCTATCTATCCGTGGTTGTCAATATTTATCATAACATTATAATGTTATCATCTTATTTTGAGTTAAAAAAAGGCAGAACACCTCTATTTAAGTATTCTGCCTCGTTAAAATTATTTTGACTAGCTGCTACAGTTTTACTGTAACAGAGTCTGTTGCTACGCGTACACCTGGACCCATTGTTGTGGCAAGTGCTACGTTTTTAATGTAAATTCCTTTTGAAGTTGATGGTTTTGCACGTAAAATTGTTTCATAGACTGTATTGAAGTTAACCATCAATTTTTCAGTTCCAAATGAAACTTTTCCGATTAACATATGCACGTTTCCGGCTTTGTCAACACGGTATTCAACTTTACCAGCTTTGATTTCAGTAATTGCTTTTGTTACATCAGCTGTTACCGTCCCTACTTTTGGTGTAGGCATCAAACTTCTTGGTCCTAAAATTTTCCCTAGTTTACCAACTTCTGGCATCATATCTGGTGTTGCAACCGCAACATCAAAATCTAACCATCCTTGTTGAATTTTATTTACAAGGTCGCTATCTCCTACAAAATCAGCGCCTGCTGCTTCTGCTTCTTTCGCTTTTTCACCTTTTGCAAATACGATTACAACTGGATTTTTACCCGTTCCGTTTGGTAAGCCTACCGCTCCACGAATTTGTTGATCAGCTTGTCGTGGATCTACTCCTAAACGAAATGCTACTTCAACTGTTGCGTCAAATTTTACTGGACTAGTTTTACACACTAAATCCATAGCTTCTGTTATAGCATAGCTTGCATCTTTATCGATTAACTTAGCTAATTCACTATATTTTTTTCCTCTGTTTGCCATAATACTTTCCTCCTATTTGTGGTTATTATCAGAATGTTACGTCAAATATTTCATTGCGTACTTCTTCCCACCGGTTATTTCTCTTCTGAGATAAAAACCTACTCAATTTGGGCTACTTTACTATTCGGCGATAGTAATTCCCATGTTTTTAGCAGTTCCGGCAACAATATTCATTGCTGCTTCGATATCGTTTGCATTTAAATCTGGTAATTTAATTTCTGCGATTTCGCGTAATTGATCTTTGGTTACTTGTCCTGCTTTAGTTGTTAAAGCATTCGCTGATCCTTTTTCAATTCCTGCATATTTTAATAATAATCTTGCAGCTGGTGGTGTTTTTGTGATAAATGTAAATGATCTATCTTCAAAAACAGTAATAACTGCTGGAATTACCATACCAATTTGTTCTTTTGTTTTGTCATTATATTGTTGACAGAACTCTTGAATGTTAACTCCTGCTGGTCCTAATGCAGTCCCAACTGGTGGCGCTGGATTTGCTTTTCCTGCTTCAATCGCTAATTTAATAACTGCTGATACTTTTTTTGCCATGTGATGACACCTCCTCAAATATTGTTTATATGTAGTTGTCCACGCGTAACGTGTTTAAACGTACGTTAAGTATTATACCAAAAAAAGGCTGGTGATTCAAGCAATTTAATGGAATTGGGGCATTTTTAACTAACCCCTAAATTGTAAAGTGATACTGGGCAGAAATAGTACAAGACAAAAATGGCCTAATAAAAATCTTTATCACTATAATTATACAAGCCGCTTATCTAGTCTTACTGAATTCGTCCAACTCATGGACATGATTATGCTAAATGATAAATCAATAGGGTCAAAATACAAATCCACAACAGGGGTTCAATCTATCTAAAACTTGAAAGAACAGATGTCGCTTAATGGACTTATCCAGGATTCTATCAGGGAAAACCGCTGCCTGTAAATTGGAAGCCACAGAAAATAGTGAGTCCTTAGAAAATACTGACTACTGCCAATTGCTCTTTAAGCTTCATTAACGCATTTTTTGTCTCATATGCACCATTTTCTAACTTTTGGATGGCCTTTGACTCATTATTCTGAATTTTTTTTGCGATATCATTAAAAATGAGTGTCGCATTTTCGACGATGTATTCCGATCGACTCACACTTTTCTGGATATCACCAAAATGACTATTGCCAAATAATGCCTGATTAATGTAGGGTTTGAAGGCATCTATTATCCCAGGAACCAGCTTCCTATTTACGTTAATTTCACTTGTTAGCTTTCTGATTAACTTCAATACTCGCTTTAATTCAATTATCTGTTCTTCTATTAAAACGACTTCACTTGTTAGCTTTTGTTCATATTGTTGAGCCTGCACACCCGGATCAAGACTGCTTGAGGCAAGACCGCTATTATATGCTTTTACTTGGTACTTTGCTGTTTTTAAGTAGCGAATTTGGTGGTTTACACTCTTTTCTTGATCCGCTAATATCCCATCCGCATAAAAAAATATCTTATTAATCAGCGCTAATACCACTACCCTAAATAGCCTGTACTTCGTATCTAGCTGTCTTCTCTTAAATTCTATTGCACTTTTAGTTCTGTTAAATGTTGTTGATTCTTGCAATTTTCTTTGAGGTTCAATTACTTCGGGAATTTGTATAGCCAACGCTCCCAGTTTTCCGCCCGAAATGCTTACAGCGGTCTGTTCATCAAGCAATGTGAATTGTTGCAAGATTAAATTTGCCCCTTTTTCAACATATGACCATCTTTCTATGACCACTTTCAAATTTTCTTCGATTACTCTATGGTGTTCCTCTAGAGCAGTCACCACAGCATCATCTTTGCCCGAATCAATATCTTTAAAAAGTAATGGTATTACCTTATTTTTGAGTTCCCTCATATTTTCGTATTTTGTTTCATTAATTTGTGTTAGTCTCATATCTACTATTTCAGGCTTTTGTCCTGCTAACCCTAGCGCTTTAACCTTTGATGGCATTGCTATATTCTGCATGATGACGCTCATATTTCTCATGTGGATTGTTATATTATCCGTTATGTCTAAGACATGGCTTAGCCTCTGTTCCACGGTTGTATACACTGTATTTTCGCGTTGGAATAAATTACTTTTTTCCCGTCTAATAATTTCATATACAGGATTTAACTCCGCATTTAATATGGTTTTTATCTTACTCATTCTTGTATTTAATGCGCTTACTAAGACTGTTAGGGTTTCTTTATTTATCTCAATTTTCTGTGTCGATTCACTGCCATCTCCGCTTAAGATATTACCGGTCCAAACTGAAAAGGGTAGGAAGTCATCTATTCCCCAGCCCTCACTTTTTTTCTCATATCCGGTGTGATTAGCAACGAATTTTTCAATACTAAATATACCATATTTAACAAATTCGAACCTTCCTGGGAACCTACTTGGAAAGTA
>JBOFTV010000072.1:0-2974 GCA_051652245.1 Culicoidibacterales bacterium
ATACATTGTCAACATTCCTCTCACTCCAGTTCTTTGGGTTTACTCTATTGTAACCTACTTACTGGATTAATTAAATAGTGGGCCATTTTTCGACTGCAATTTGTTTGAAAAGTGGGCCATTTTT
This sequence comes from Culicoidibacterales bacterium, assembly GCA_051652245.1. GTDB lineage: Bacteria > Bacillota_I > Bacilli_A > Culicoidibacterales > Culicoidibacteraceae > BHER01. The sequence goes on from JBOFTV010000072.1 coordinate 125, forward strand.
AGTATAACAAATACAGAAGTAGGAGGCGATGAAGATATTGTAGTCAGTGAGGCTGTTTTTAAGCTTAGTAGTAGTGCTGATATGGCAATTTTTAGTCATTTGGCTGCAGAAATTTTACCAACAGGGCATAAGGTGATTTTCAATACAGATGATTTTGGCTTTACGGCAGTGGAAATTATGGAAATTTATGAGCGGTTTTTAGATGAGTTGACTTATGAAGACTAACTATTTTAGCTTTTAATCTTCATAGAAAAGGATATGAACAACAAATATGATTTTAAAATGTTAATTATTTAATTAAACTGATTGACAAGTGACTTGTTAAGTAATATAATTAAGTCCACAGATATAGAGAGCGCTATCAATGCAGATGTTGAATATGGAGCGGGTATGTAAAATGCATTTGCTATACTTGACTCAAACGTTTAAATAATAAGCTGAAAGGAAAGCAAAGAATTATGGGGTGCTAATGATTGGTGGTCAAATGGCTATACAGAATATTTTAGAGCAGAATCAACTACAAATGGAAACCACAATTCGGTGTCTGAGGCATGGGGAAGAACTGGAGCTTCCTATATCAATGGTTCCCGATCGTATGCTTATTCTGTAGCATCAAATGCAACAACAAGTACAAATAACCATGGTGGTTTTGTAGGTGCAAAGAGTAGACATTCAACTTCATCAGGTAGTGGAAGAGTAGATGGTTGGATTGAAAGAGCCGGTGCTTGGTGGTAAGCACAATTAAAGAGGGGTATTTTAGCTATTGTAGTTAAAATACCATTTTTATTAGTTAGATGATTAATAATGCAAAGAAAAAGGCTGGTGATTCAAGTGACTTTATGGCTTCAATCAATAATCTACATCACGAGGCACCCCAGAAAAAATGCAGCATTTATGCTGATTTATCTGACGATATTTTGTGTAATTTCCACAAGTCTTGTTATAAATATGCACGCATTGGCTGCACAAAATGCGATAAAAACAAATTTAGCTCCAATTGCAACAATTGAAAGTAATTATAGTGTAGTAGCGGCAGAGACTGACAAGAAAATTGATTCACTAACAGCTAAGATGACAACGAGGCTGTCAAAAGCTGAGGGTGTGGTGCATTATGATTATGCAAGCTCAGCTTTTTTGCTACTTAAGGGAATTAATTTCGTCTCTGATGAGCTAGCTGCCACCACAGAGGATGAACCAATGTTAATTACGGGCACACAACAAATTGAGGAACTAATACAGCAAAATGGTGTCACGGGTAAACATTTTTCACAAGTTGATATTTTGGAGGGGCTGCCAAAAGTGATTATTTCAACAGAACTTGCTAGCAGCAATAACTTGAACATTGGTGACATGCTTTCAGCTAAAAATACAGGGGATGATTCCAATGAAGTTATGCCATTAGAGATCATCGGACTTTTTAAGGCACGGGTAACGGATACGGTCAAAACGTCAAAAAAAGGAGCAACGGAATTTGAGCGAATTAATAATAAGCGAGAATATAATCGCATCTACATACCAAATAATTATCTAGCGAAGCTTGGTGATAACAATAGTGTTAAAGCAGTAGGAGGCGATGAAGATATTGTAGTCAGTGAGGCTGTTTTTAAGCTTAGTAGTAGTGCTGATATGGCAATTTTTAGTCATTTGGCTGCAGAAATTTTACCACCAGGGCATAAGGTCATTTTCAATACAGATGATTTTGATCGTATTGCTGGTTCGCTTGTCTTTTTAGCAAATATGGCGACACAAGTTAGATTATATACACTTGGATTTGCTTTTGTAATTTTATGTTTAGCTGTACTTGGCTTTTTAAGGCCACGCCAAAATGAATTTGTCATTTTACTGTCAATGGGACGGACAAAATTTAAACTTGGATCCCAACTTTTGCTAGAATTTAGTCTGATGGCACTATTACCGATTATCGTTGTTCTATTAACAACAAATGCCCTCGGAACGACAATTGCGGATTTAATTATTAACGATACTGCAACCTATTCACAAGAAGTACCAACAACAAATGCCTTTTTACTAAAGTATGCACCTAAATTAGATGCAAATGAGATCCAAATAGCGTATAAATCACCTATTTCGCTTGCAGAAACAGGTATTATTTTTGTTCAAATAGTTGGAATGATGATGGCAATAATACCAGCTTTTTTCATATATATCTGGCAACTTTCACCAAAAAAACGACTAGAATAGGAGAAAAAATGAAAAAAATAATCAAAGAAATGCTCCCAATTGGCATCCTGTTTTTAGTGTTAAGTATTTTTTTAACAGGTGTAGTGAGGCAGTTTGATAATATTGATCCATTTATTAAAAGTTACGAAACTATTTTTGGTTCTGTATCACAAAATTATAGCTTGAAAAAGACTGAAGCGACTAAAGCGGTCATCGAGCAAATTAGCCAAGCATACAGTGTTATTGAAGTCATCGAGATACAGGCACCAAAGGGCGTTTATATGGTTTATTTTACACGGGGAAATGGTGTAAAAGTGAACTTGAATTTCACTAAGGATTTTCAAATTGAGCCAGAAACGGAGAAACAAGTGGTCTATGTGGGTAATAATGTGTATCAAGATAGTTCACAGACACTCCAAATTTTTGATCAGGTGCTGAATATTGATCAGGTTCTCACGCAAAAAGGGGTGCCTAGAAGTTTTGTCGCACAATCAATTTTTATCCAGCAGGCTTCACCAGAGGTGGTGGCAACATTAGTGGAAAATGCTTTAGGTTATGAGCTGATTGCCCTAAATAATTTAGATGTTGTGGAACAAATGATACTTAAAAGTAAAGTCGACTACGCAGCGCATAGCGGTGTCTATGCATTGGTACACAAGCAGCTAACAT
>JBOFTV010000073.1:0-28385 GCA_051652245.1 Culicoidibacterales bacterium
AATTAGAAGTCGTTGATCCCGATTTTGAATACTATACAAGCTCATCAAAGAAAATTATGCGGTTTTTAGCACAATTTAGTACGAGTATCGCCTCTGGATCAATTGATGAAGCCTATTTAGATGTTAGCCACTATTTTGAAAATACAGAAATAACTAACCAAACGGTGGTAAAGTTAGCACAGTATATTCAAGGCAGATTACTCAAAGAATTAGGTTTCCCTTCTAATATTGGTATCAGTACCAATCGTTTTTTGGCTAAGATGGCCTCGGAATTACGTAAACCTTTTGCCATTGAGACATTATTTGTTTCTGAAATAGAAGCAAAATTGTGGCCTTTGGCTGTGGGCGATATGTATGGTATTGGTAAGAAGTCGGCGGCGTTACTTATTTACATCAATGTAAAAACAATCGGTGATTTGGCACTGTTTGAAAATGACAGATTATTAGAAAACTTATTAGGAAAGCATATCTTGGAGCAACAAATGAGAGCACGTGGGATATTTAGTGAGAATCAATCTATTGTTAAACAACGTGAAGCAGTCATCTCTATATCTCAGAGTAGGACATTTAAAGAAGATGTGGCAGAATTAGTAGTTATTGAGCGGAAGTTAGCTGAATTGTGGGCAAATATTGTTGAAGATGTCTCCTACAAAAAGCATAAGGTACGCTGTATTAAAGTCTTTTACAAAACAAGTGATTTTCAGACAATGCAACGATCGCATACATTTAAGGACTACTCAAATAACTTTGCTTTGCTATTAGAAAAAGGCATGGAATTATTTCTATCGCTTTGGGACGGAGAGGCAATCCGTTTAGTGGGTATTGGGGTATCAGATTTTATTGAACAAAAGCGCCATGCAGAGCAACTAAATCTGTTTGAAATGGATAAGAAAGCCTTTGCTAAAACAATTCAAACAGAACGGAAAAAATCAGTATTAGAATTACTAGAAAAGTCACATGGATTGATGACAGGAAAAGATTTATTAGAAAAAAGGAGAAAAGAAAATGGCAGTAAAAATTGAAACCCAAATAGCATCCAAAGCAATTTTTGAAATGGAATGGATGAGAATTAGGCTAGATGATGTTCTTATTGAGGATGGACAAGAAGCTAAAAGAATTGTAATTGAACACCCTGGCGCTGCATGTATTCTAGCAATTACCGAAGAGGAAAAAGTACTCTTAGTAAGCCAATACCGCTATGCAGCGCAAGAAACATTGTTTGAAATACCTGCGGGAAAAATTGATACTTGGGGCGGCGATTTCTATGAAACAGCCAAACGTGAATTAGCTGAAGAGACAGCATTTACTGCGGAAAAGTTAACCTTACTTTACACATTTTATACAGCACCAGGTTTTTGCAACGAGTATATTCACTTATATCAAGCAGAGGGACTTGTTGAAAATAGTTCGCTAGGATTAGATGAAGATGAATTTGTTGAAGTTCACTATTTTACCAAGCATGAAATTCGTCAAATGTTAAAAACCGGAGAAATCCATGATGCTAAAACAATTATCGCTTTGCAATTTTGGTTACATGAAAAGAAGTAGGTGAAAATAGATGAAGTTTGTTGAAGTAGAGGAGCTTTTTTTACAGTATATTACGGTGATTAAGGGATTAGCTAAAAATACGGTGAGCAGCTACAGACAAGATTTAAAACAGTATTTTTCATATCTAGAAGAACATAAAATAATGGAGATTGAAGATATTTCTATGGCGGAAAATGAGGCGTTTTTAGTTTACTTTAGTTTAGCAGGGCATGGACCTAGAAGTGTTGCAAGATTTATTGCAACAATGCATACGTTGTATCGGTTTTTAATGTCTGAAAAACTGGTTGATTACAATCCCTGGGAATCAGTTAAAACACCAAAATTACCAAAGAAATTACCAGAGTTTCTAACAATTGAAGAAGTGATGAAACTATTAGCAGGAACAGCTGTGTTAAACGAGCAGGCCAATGCACAAAGAAATGCGATAATGATTGAACTTTTGTATGCAACTGGACTTCGTGTAAGTGAACTAGTCCAGCTAAAAACAACTGATATTGGTTATAGCGCCCACACAATAAATATCTTGGGAAAAGGAAACAAACAACGTATTATTCCGGTATTAGAACAGACACTAAATGGTCTTTTTGCGTATTGCGAGACCGAAAGACAAAAATATGATATTGGCAGTAGTGAGGCATTATTTTTAAATTGTAATGGCACCGCCCTAAGCAGACAAGCCTTTTGGAAAATAATAAAAAAAAGGGCGCAATTAGTGGGAATCACTAAAGAAGTATCCCCCCATATACTACGCCATACATTTGCAACTCATTTATTAGAAAATGGTGCTGATTTACGCATTGTGCAAGAATTACTGGGTCACTCTGATATTACAACAACGCAAATTTATACGCATATAAACCAGCAAAAGCTATTTGCAACTTACAGAAGGGCTCATCCTCATAATGAAGTATAAAAAAAGCAAACTATTTTTAACATTGAATAGTTTGCTTTTTTTTATTTTTTCTTCCTTTTTTTTGCTATTGCTTCATAAAATTTGGGTTTATTGTCTTTTCTTTTATGATTTTTATCATCTTCAGTAATTTTACGATTTATTGATAAATAAAAAAGGGATGCTTTCTTTGCCATGGTTTCTCACACCTTTCTTATAAATTATAGCTGATTTGTGGGTAAATGTATAGTTTTTTTTCAAGGATGTTGGTTGTCCTATTAAAATTTCTATGTTATACTTAGTAAGTATGTAAGAAATGGAGGTTGAAATCGATGGAGAACAAACTTAATGACGGACAAGAAAATATGACAAATGAATTTGACTTAACAATCCCTCAACTTGTTCAACGGGTGGAGGCTTTCTTACTAGAAGAAAATGCGGAAGGCATTGTTTTGCTATTTGAAGATTTACTCCCATTTGATATGAATAGTCTTTTTCACACGTTATCGGATGAAAATCAGCAGAAGATGTTATCAATTCTGACGAGTAAAGAACTGTCAGAAATCTTTTCTTATGATGAGAGTGCAGATGCTGCGCAGTATTTTGAAAAGTTGCAAACGAGTACGGTTGCAACTATTTTAGATAATATGAGCAGTGATGATTCTGTGGAAATCCTACGTGAATTTGATCGTGGTGATGTCAGTAATTATTTAAGTAATATGTCCGAGGATCGGGCGCAAGAAATTCGGGAGCTACTATTTTATGACGATGAGTCGGCCGGATCAATTATGGCCTTTGGTATGATTACGGTATTAGATACAGACTCTGTTAAAGATGCGATGAAAAAAGTGGTGGACAATGCACCAGATGCCGAGACAATTGGTGTTATTTATGTGTTAGATGATGGCCAACAGTTAGTTGGGGTATTATCGCTAAGAGAGTTGATTATCGCGCGTAGAACAGAAATTATTAAAGATGTCATGAGTGAGCGTGTGATTAAAATTCATATCGGAGAAGATAGGGAAGTTGCTTCTCAATTAATGATGGATTACGATTTATCGGCATTACCAGTAGTAAATGATAGCGATCATTTGGAAGGTATCATCACAATTGATGATGTTGTGGATATTGTCCGTGAAGAGGCTGAAGAAGATTACTTTAAGCTTGCCGGAATTTCGGAGGCCGAAGATGGGAAGGCAGATGATGATTATAAAATCATCCCCTCTTTAAGAAAACGGCTCCCATGGTTGATTAGTATGATTTTTCTCTCAATTGCTGTCTCAACCATAATTAGTGTTTTTAGTGATAACTTCGATCCTAAAATCATGGTATTGCTCACACCTTTTATTACAATGGTTAATAATATGACTGGTGTCCCAGGTATTCAAGTATCAGCGATTGCAATGATGAGGGTTGTTTCAGGAGAGCTAGATGGAAATCCGGCGCTAAGGAAGAAATTTGTGATTAAACAAGTGACATCCGCAGTATTAGTTGGTGGAATTATTGGTGGGATTGTCGGTATTTGTTCGATTTTATTAATGCTTATTTTTGGTGAAGTAAACATGATAATATTTTTGATTGTCTCACTTTCAGTAGGAATTTCTTCAATTATTAGTTCATGTGTGGGAATTTTTTCAGTTATTTTATTGCATGACAAAGGTAAAGATCCAGCAGTTGCATCGGGACCATTTATGTCAACAATTGGAGATATGATTGGTGTGACAACTTATTTTGTCATCGCATTAATTATCTATGCTATAATATAGGTATGAAAATTTGAAAGTGAGGTAATAAGAATGAAAAATAGAAGAGTATTTTTGATTATTTTAGACTCAGTTGGCATTGGGGGAGCTAAAGATGCAGCAGACTTTGGTGATGCTGGGACAAATACATTAGGAAATATCAGTTCTGAGTATGGTCTGAAAATACCCAATTTAGCTAAAATGGGACTTGGTAATATTGCGTCCTTAGAAACAGTAAAACCCGCAGAAAAGCCAACAGCCTATTATACCCACATGGAACCAAAATCAGTAGGCAAAGATTCAGTTGCAGGGCATTGGGAATTTATGGGATGTATTTTAAAAGAACCATTTAATAATTTTACAGAAAAAGGATTCCCTGCGGCACTAATTGCTGAATTTGAAGCTAGAACCGGAAGAAGCGTGCTTGCTAATAAAGAGGCAAACGGACTACAAGTTATTAGTGAGTTTGCACAACAGCAAGCAGAAAATGGCGGCTTTATTGTATATACGTCAGTTGATTCAACATTTCAAGTTGCTGCACATGAGGAGATAATTCCGTTAGAAGAATTATATAAGGCCTGTAAAATTGCCCGTGAACTGACACTCTCAAAGCCAGAGTGGCTCGTGTCTCGCGTGATTGCGCGCCCTTATATTGGTCAAAAAGATAATTACACAAGAACGGGTAATCGCCATGATTATGCACTAAATCCAAGTGAGCCAATTGCGTTAGAAATGCTAAAAGCAATTGGAAAAGATGTCATTGCTCTAGGCAAAATAAATGATTTATACAATGGTGTAGGCATTACTGAAGTTATTTCAACAGCAGATAATGCTGATGGAATTGAAAAATTAATTGAGGTTAGCAAGAAGTCGTTTGATGGATTAGCCTATTTAAATTTAGTTGAGTTTGATAGTCTCTATGGTCATCCGCGAAATCCGGAAGGTTATCGTGATGCCCTTGAATATTTTGATGCACAGCTCCCACGAATATTAGAACAGCTAACAAAGGATGATATCCTCATTATTACAGCAGATCATGGAAATGATCCCACATATAAAGGAAATGATCATACAAGAGAAAATGTACCACTGCTAGTTTATAGTCCTAATTTTACAAGTCAAGGGGCTCTTCCAATTCGAGAAACCTTTGCTGACTTAGGAACAACAATCACTGATTTATTCGATTTATCGTTTCCAATAGGTCAAAGCTTTAAAAAAGAGTTAAAATAAACTTGCCGATTAAAAATATATATGGTATCATAGATATTAATTAAAAAAGAATTTGAGATACGGTCAAATAGAGGAAGAGGAATGACGATGAAGCAATCAAGTAAGAGTTTGATGTGGATGCCTAAAGAGGAGTGCTTGTGTAAATGACTATAGAATTATAGTCGCAAGGGCTCTTATTTCCGTTGAAATCTGAAGCCTCTGACAATAAGCCGTAAAATTATTATGAAGTAGTAGTTTATCGTTAGTTAAAGAAGAGTGCTTGGATTTTAAGTCTCTTCTTTTTTTATTATCAAATACAAGGAGGAATAGTATGATTGAAATACAAAATGTCTATAAACAATTTTCAGGAAATCAAATTTTAAAAGGGATTGATTTAATTATCCCCGATAAGAGTATTTTTGGTATCATTGGTTTAAGTGGTGCCGGAAAGACAACCTTATTACGTTGTTTACACGCTCTTGAGCAAGTGGATGAAGGTCAAATCATCATTGATGGTTTGGATATTCAAAAACTAACAGGCAAAAAAAAGCTTGGTTATCAGTCAACAGCAGGTATGATTTTCCAGCATTTCAATTTATTAGAAAGTAAAAGTGTTTATGATAATGTAGCTCTGCCACTAAAATTACAAGGACTCAAAAAGGAACAATATCATCAGCTTGTGATTGAAACGCTAGAATTTGTAGGGTTAGAAGAGCATGTTCAGAAGTATCCTAACGAGCTCTCTGGTGGGCAAAAACAACGTGTAGGCATTGCTAGAGCGTTAGTGCATAAGCCCAAATTACTGCTGTGTGATGAAGCAACAAGTGCATTAGATCCACAAACATCACAAACAATTTTAGCTTTGTTGAAGAAAGTAAACGAAGTGTACGGCATCACAATTGTTTTGATTACGCATCAAATGGAAGTTATCAGAAATATCTGTAGTAATGTCGCCTTAATGGAAAATGGTCAAATAGTTGAAACGGGTGAGGTGTTTGATATTTTTACAAATCCACAAACACCACTCGCTAAAACATTCATCAACCCGGTGTTACAACAAGATTTACCAGAAGTAATGAGATTACAATTATTAGCGCAAAAGCGGAGTTGCTATAAATTAACGTTTATCAAAGGGCATGCCGATGAGCCTGTGCTTTCACAAATCACACAAAAAAATGATGTTCAGTTCAATATTCTTTTTGGTGGTTTAAGTGAAGTTCAATCAAGATTCTTTGGACAGTTAACTGTTGAATTTTTGGGTGATGATGCGCGAATCGAACAAAGTATAAGAGAATTAAATGCATTAGATGTCACGGTCCAAAAAGTCGATTTAACGAATGTGTATGAAGGGGAGGAAAATTAATTATGAGAGTACCTTTAGAAAAATTTTGGGAGGCAACACTTGATACTTTGTATATGAGTAGTGTTTCATTTGTTATTTCATCAATTCTTGCGATTGCATTAGGTTTATTTTTATACCTATCAAGGAAAGATGGACTCTATCCCAAACCACTTAGTTATTCAATTGCCAGTACTGCTATAAACTTTCTCCGGTCAACACCATTTATTATTTTAATGTTAATTTTGGTTCCTGTAACACGAGCTATTATTGGAACGGCAATTGGCACAAATGCTGTAATTATTGCCTTGATTTTTTCAGGAACGCCATACATGGCGCGGTTAGCAGAAATATCATTTTTAGAGATTAATGATGGTGTGATTGAAGCAGCACAATCGATGGGTGTTTCAACATTAGCGTTAATCAGATATTTCTTATTACCAGAATCAGCAAGTACACTTATTTCTAATTTAACAGTTGCCGCAATTGGTCTTATTGGTTCAACAGCGGTTGCGGGCATAATTGGTGGTGGCGGTCTGGGCGATTTGGCAATCCAATTTGGTTATGGTCGTTTTGATGATCAAACAATGTTTTTATCAGTGGGAATTTTGATTGTCATTGTCCAAATTGTCCAATTTGTGGGCGTGATTTTAGCCAAACGGGCAAAAAGATTATAAATAAAAGGATAGCAAGAATTTGCTATCCCTTTATTTTATCTAATTGCGGTACAATCCTCTCAGGCTGAAAAAAGTCTTTAGACGTCCAAGTGTCGGTATCTGTATACTCAAACTGTTCTAAAAAGGCAATCGCATTATTAGTTATTTTTGTTGGTGTTGATGCACCAGAGGTTACACCAACACATTGGACATCTTTAAGCCAAAAAGGATTTAAATCACGAATATCTTCAATTCGATAAGAGCGAACAGAAGATTCTACAGCAATTTGGACTAATTTATTGGTATTATTACTTTTTGGGTCACCAATGACTAAAATCAAATCACAAAGATTAGCAAAGGCGACAACAGCCTCTTGCCTAATTTGTGTAGCATCACAAATTTCTTTGAAAAATCCAGAGAAAGGATAGCGTTTCTCGATTGCTTGGGCAACTTTAGCAACATCCCAAATACTCAATGTTGTCTGATTAGTAATTAAAATTTTCTCCTCTTTAGAGTCCAGAGGTAATGAATGAACATCAGCAATGGTTTCAACAAATAAGACATTAACCGGGTCAATTCCTAGAGCACCTTCTGGTTCAGGGTGGCCTTTTTTACCAATATAGATTATTTTGTAGCCAGCAACAATCGATGTTTTGATGAGTTCGTGTGTTTTATCAACGTCGGGACAGACAGCATTAATGATGTGTAGGTTTTTGCTTTTAGCAAGTGCAATAACTTGAGGGCTGACACCATGAGCCGTTAAAATGATTGTCCCTGATGTAATAGGTTCTAGTAATTCGAGCCGACTTTTTCCTTTATTTTCGAGTGTAATTGCGCCTTTTTGGGCAAAGGCATCAGTGATGTGCTGGTTGTGAACAATTTGTCCTAAAATATAAATTGGTTGAGGCAAACTTTTATCAGCAATTGCTTTTGTAACAATATTTAATGCTTTAACAACACCATGACAATAACCACGTGGCGTAATTTTAATAACTTTCATGTGAAACACGCATCCTTTTTTTAAAATAGTTACTCTATTATAGCAAATCATTAGCAAATATTATAGTTAAATCCCTTAAAAGTATGGTAAAATATAGAAGAATAAAAAAAGGGAAGGTGAAATGCAATGAAGAAGTCAAAGATTATTTTATTAAGTATTTTAGCGGTAGTTGTTTTGGCTCTAGGAGGGGGACTTTTCTACTTGACGAATTCATTTCCAGTAGTGGAACAACAATTATCGGCACAGGAAATGAGCACCTATGAATACACAGAGCATAAAGATTATTTTTATTTTCCCAGCCAAACAGAAAATAAAAAAGAGGGCGTTATTATCTATCAAGGTGCAAAAGTGCAACCTTTGAATTATGCGCGAATTGCAAATGGCTTGCAGCAACAAGGGTATGAAGTCTTTATTGGTAAAATGCCGTTTACTTGGTCGTTTCTTAAGGGCGATTTAGCGGGAGACATTATAAATGAATTCAGTACAATTACGTCATGGTATCTGGGTGGACATTCTTTAGGCGGGGCAATGATTTCATCATATGCAGATAAAAATCTAACTGACAAAATTGCTGGTGTATTCTTTTTGGCCGCTTATCCAGCAACAGATATGTCACAAACGAGCGTCCCGATGCTATATATCTTTGCGGAAAATGATGGACTTATTACAAGTGATAAGCGCGAAAAGGCACTGCTTAAGGGCTCAAATAGCCCCTTTACACGTGCAGAATATATCATTGGTGGCAATCATGCACAATTTGGTAACTATGGCAAACAAGCGGGAGATAATGATGCAACAATTGACCACATACTGCAACAGGAGCAAACAGTAGGCTTCATGGTTAAGTGGATGATGGAAATCAAAATGAAAGCATAAACAAAAATATTGAGGTGAAAAAATGACAAACCAGATAAAAACAGCAAAAGTAGAACATACGCCAATGATGCAACAATACCTATCATTAAAAGAAGAACATCCTGATGCACTACTCTTTTTTCGCCTAGGCGATTTTTATGAATTATTTTTTGACGATGCAATTAAAGTTAGTAAAATGCTAGAAATTACACTAACAAGTCGAGCGGGTGGTCAAAACAGAATTCCGATGTGCGGTGTTCCTTACCACGCAGCACATGGTTATATTCAAAAATTAGTTGAGCTTGGGAAGAAAATTGCAATTGCTGAGCAGATTACAGAACCCCAAAAGGGCAAAACCTTGGTTGAACGTGCGGTAACAAAAGTAATTACACCTGGAACATTTGTTCAAGAAGGAACATTTGAAGCAAGTGATCATAGCTTTATAGCTGCTTGTTTGAAAAATGATGGTTTTTTTGCCGTCTGCTATGGGGATGTTTCGATAGGGAAATATTATTATACTGATTTTCTTAAGTCGGAAGAGGATGCTGTTGATTTTCTAAGAGGGGTAAATCCTGTGGAAGTTGTTTTACTTAATGAGCAGCAGGATTTCTTCCCCCAAGTTAGGCATTATTTTGCAAGTGTTGATGTAAGTGTAAAGGCTATTGCTAATTCAAGTGTGGTTGAGGATGCCCCCCTTGTTTTTGCTTTACTCGAAACGTATTTGGCTTCAATTAGAACAGACTGTATGCTAAGCTTTCAAAACTTAAGGGCTGTTAGTTTTGAGCAATTTATGTATATGAGTGCTTCAACATTATCAAGTTTAGAAATCTTTGAAACAATTAAATCACGGAATAAAGCAGGATCCCTTTTAGCCATGCTAGATATGACTAAAACATCAATTGGAACAAGAATGCTTAGATCATGGCTTGGTAATCCCCTAATGATTCCAACTGAAATAGAAAAAAGACAAGAGATTGTCGCCTCTTTATTAGATGATTATATTGGAAGAACGCAACTACGGAAGCTATTTGTAAAAGTCTATGATTTAGAACGATTGATTTCAAGGATTTGCAGTAATTCTGCCCAACCACGAGAACTTCATCAATTAAAGCTAACATTAGTGGCAACAGCTGAGATTATCGAATTAGTTAACCAGCAAAAATTTCATCCATTAATTATGAGTTCATTTAATGAAGTCGGAGATTATACAGCGGTTAAAAACGAGTTAATTGCAGCATTAGCCGTTGAAGATATTCAAACACTTAAGCAAACGGGTCTCTTTAATAGTGGCTATTGTCAACAATTAGATGAGCTACAGCTTATTGCAAGCGGGGGAACACAATGGCTATTAGATTTAGAGCAGCGGGAAAAAGAGCGAACCAATATTAAAAATCTTCGCATAAAATATAATAAAGTGTTTGGTTACTTTATTGAAATCAGTAAGGGAAATATTGGGTTAGTGCAAGAAAGTTGGGGCTACCAAAGAAAGCAAACACTAGCTAATGCCGAAAGATATGTAACCGAAGAATTAAAACAAAAAGAAGAGCAAATTTTAGGCGCAAATGAGAGACTTGCACAACTAGAGAAGCAACTTTTTATCAAACTTTGTGAAAAAATCGTTCCCTTTAAACAGGAGTTCCAAAAGCTTGCTGATTGCCTTGCCCGTTTAGATGTACTACAATCATTTGCCGAAGTAAGTCAACAATATAGATATGTTCGCCCCATAGTAAATCAACAGGGGAAAATTGATATCCGTAAGAGTAGACATCCAATTATTGAAATCGTCACCGGCGACCAATTCATCCCCAATGATATCGTGATGGAAAATAGTGAGCTTCTTTTAATAACCGGCCCTAATATGGCGGGGAAGAGTACATATATGAGGCAACTGGCAATTAGTGCAATCATGCATCAAATTGGTTGCTTTGTCCCGGCAACCACGGCTAGTTTACCGGTTTTTGATGCTATTTTTACGAGAATTGGAGCCCAAGATGATTTGTTTTCAGGAGAAAGCACATTTATGGTCGAAATGAAAGAAGTGTCTAATGCACTAGACAATGCAACAAGCAAGAGTTTACTACTATTTGATGAAATTGGTCGTGGAACAGCAACCTATGATGGCTTAGCATTAGCCTTTGCAATTCTCCAATACATCACGACAAAAACAAAAGCAAAAACATTATTCTCGACGCATTATCACGAGCTAACAGAATTAGTTGAAAAATTTGAGCTCGTTAAAAATGTGCATGTATCGGCGACACTGCAAGATGACAAAATAATTTTTCATCATCAGATAAAACCCGGCAGTATTGAAAAAAGTTATGGTGTCCAAGTAGCACAACTTGCACACCTACCACAAAGCGTCATCAAAACGGCAAAAGAGCTATTAATTGTACTTGAGCAGAATCATCCAACGGTTGACGCTTCAATTGTTGATAACAAGCATATTGAATCTGTCATCAAGCAACAAGATAAACTAAGTGACCTTCAAAATGAAAATCAGAAGCTAAAAACACTACTAAAACAGCTGCTCATGATTGAAATGGATGATGTCTCTCCCAAACAGGCATATACCCTACTAGAAAAGATGCAAAAGGATATACAAAGCAATATATAATAGTGTATAATAAAAACTATTGGCACAGTTATAGATAAATTTGTGTCCATAGAAATGAGGACAATCGATGAAGAAAATGGCGCTGATTGTTGCAGGAATGTTAGTTTTACTGGGAGCAGTATTCTTTTTAACTAATACTTCAGCAGCACCAACATCAGATATCTACACATATATTCAAGAAGACGAATTAGTAACTAAAATTGCAAATAAAGAATCTTTTGTTGTATATGTATATGGAAAAACTTGTGTGTACTGTCAGAAATTTGCTCCAACTATTGAAGGATATCTTCGAAGTAATAAGTACCAAATAAATAAAATTGCATCTGATGATTCACCAAATTTACGTCAAACTATTGGCGAAACATATCAGGGAACACCCTCGATATATGTCTATGAGAACGGTCAAATCGCTGACTATTCAGTAGGACAAAAAAGTGAAGCAGATTTAGCAGCATTTGTTACTAAAAACAGCAAAACATTTAATACACATAAAGTAAATTAATCACAATTAAATATAAAAAAATAAATTACGATTATGAATATGATAGTTTTAACATTATATTACAGAGAGACATACATTGCTGAGAGTATGAGATATAACTAAAACTATTACTCTCATTTAATCTTATAGGGATAAGTAAAAAGTATCCTCGCAATGATAGCGTTATTATCAATAGAGTGTACAGCTTAGAAAATAAGCTGTAAATTAAGGTGGTACCGCGCAGAAGCGTCCTTTTATAGGCTAATTCTGCGCTTTTTTTATAAAAAAATTTAGGAGGAATTTATTATGGTAACAATAAACAAAAGAAATGGTGATTCAATTCAAATTGAACAAGTTGTCTATGATGGCATTGTCAAAGCTATTTTAGCATTTGAAGTAAAAGATAAATGGGTTAGCTACGCAAAATTATTTTCAACAATTAAGCCCAATTTGGTAGCAGATGTTGGTAATGCTGTTTGGTTTGTAGCACCGGTGCTAGAACAATTAGTAATTGATGGTCTTGTCAAAGAAAAAGTAGACGAAGATAGAGTTTCATATTTTATTTCAGGGAAGGAGCATTAAAATGGCACAAATACAAATAACATTTCCAGATGGCAAAATGTCAAGCTTTGATAAGGGCATAACAATTCAGCAAATAGCCGGAAGCATTTCCTCAAGCTTAAAAAAAAGTGCGGTAGCAGGCCTTGTAAATGCGGATCTTTATGATTTGAATCGTGAAATTTTAGTCGATGCAACAATTGAAATTATTACACAACAAGATATTCGGGCAATTAAAGTTTTAAATCACTCCGCTGCTCATCTACTTGCACAAGCCGTTAAAAGACTATTTCCCCAAGCCCAATTTGGTGTAGGTCCAGCAATAGATGAGGGATTCTACTATGATATTGATAGTGGTGATACGAAAATAACAGAATCCGACTTACCCAAAATTGAAAAAGAAATGAAGAAGTTGGTGGCAGGAAATGATGAAATGCTTCGCTTTGAAGTAACAAGAGCAGAGGCATTAACAATTTTTGCGCAGGATCAATACAAATGTGAATTAATCAATGAAATACCAGAAAATGAAATTATTACAATTTATAAACAAGGTGATTTCACTGATTTATGTGCAGGTGGTCATATTGGCTTTACCGGATTAATCAAGCACACTAAATTATTAAGTATTGCTGGTGCCTATTGGCGTGGCGATTCTGACCGTCAGCAGTTGCAAAGAATTTATGGTTACAGCGCATTTTCGGCAAAAGATGTGGATGATTACTTAGCAATTTTGGTAGAACGCCGCCAGCGGGATCATCGTAAAATTGGCAAAGAATTAGAGCTATTTACGTTTACTCAATTAACGGGACAAGGACTGCCACTATGGTTACCCAATGGCTTTAAAATTAGAAAAGTAATAGAAGACTACATCGTTGATCAAGAAGTTCGACGTGGATATCAGCATGTCTTGACACCCGTTGTAGGAAATGTTGAATTATACAAAACTTCAGGGCACTGGGATCACTATCAAGAAGATATGTTTCCAATGATGGAAATTGATGGTGAACAGCTAGTGCTAAGACCAATGTCGTGTCCACATCATATGATGGTCTACAAAAACAATCTCCACTCTTACCGCGATTTGCCAATCAGAATTGCTGAAAATGTTGTCCAATACCGCTATGAGTCCTCAGGTTCTTTAACGGGATTGGAGCGCGTCAGAGCGATGACATTAACGGACTCACACATATTTGTTCGACCAGATCAAATTAAGGCGGAATTCAAGCAAATTGTTGCCTTCATTCAAGATGTGCATAAAACATTTGATGTCGAAGTTGACTACTATCGCCTAAGCTACCGTGATCCAAAGGATAAAACAAAATATTTTGACAACGACGACATGTGGACCTATGCAGAAAAAATGCTTAAAGAAACAATGGATGAACTAGATATTCCTTATGTTGAAGCCATTGGCGAAGCAGCATTTTATGGTCCAAAACTTGATATTCAAGTAAAAAGTGCCATTGGCCATGAAATTACGTTATCAACAGTACAATTAGACTTTCTCCTACCTGATCGATTCGATTTAACATACATTGGTGATGATGGTCAAAAACATCGTCCTGTAGTTATTCATCGCGGACTTATTGGAACATATGATCGTTTTGTTGCCTATCTAATTGAACGCTACAAAGGAGCATTTCCACTTTGGCTAGCATCAGAGCAAGTTCGGATTATCCCTGTTTCATTAGATGCTCATTTTGAGTATGCCCAAGAAGTAGAAACAGCCCTCCAAATGGCTGGTTTTAGAGTAAAACTTGATGCCAAAGAAGAAAAGTTAGGCTATAAAATTCGTGAATCACAAACAAATAAAATTCCCTATACACTTATTTTAGGCGATCTTGAAAAAGCAGATAAGACAATAAGTTATCGTCTTTTTGGTCAGCAGGCAACACAAACCATTGCACAACAAGAATTTATTGAAAAGCTACTGGACCAACAAAGGGCCAAAAAATAGAAAGAAGGATGCCTAAGTGAAAATTGATAGTCTATTTGTCCATGCCCTTACAAAAGAACTTTCTTACCTTAACGAGGGTACAAGAATTGAAAAAATTCACCAACCAACACAATATGATGTGATCATGAATATTAGGACACCAAAGGGGAATGCTAAGCTATTGTTGAGCATCCATCCAGAAACATTTAGATTTCATCAAACAAATAGAATCTACGAAAACCCGAAAACGCCAAAATCATTTTGTGTGGTGCTAAGAAAGTATATTGAAGGTGGTAAAATTGTCAAAATAGAGCAATTACGCCAAGATAGGCATATTAAATTAACAATTGAAACATATAATGCTGTAGGGGACTTTGTTAGACGCTTTTTATACTTAGAATTAATGGGTAAGCATAGTAATTTAATTCTAACAGATAGTGAAGATTTGATTATCGATGCACTTAAACGCGTTGATATTACTAAAAGTGAGTATCGTGAGGTTCTCCCTAAATTAAGGTATATTCTCCCCTATTATGGTGTCGAAAATGCACCGATAAAAGACTTTTACATCCAACCAATTTATCAAAAATGGCTCGATCAACATAATTTCCAACCTGAAGTCTTACAATTATATGCTCAAACGCCAAAGGGATACTATTATGTAGGCGCAACAGCGAAGCAGAGTTACATGAGTTTTTTTGATTTAGGTGAACTATTTAACGCTGAGGTTGAAGTGCTCAAATTTGATTTATTATCACAAGCAATGGATTTTTACTTCCATGAAATAACGCAGAAACAGCAGTTGCAAGAAAAGGTGTCAAACTTATTAATTTTCGTACAAAAACACTATAAGAAAAATCTGCGAAAAAAAGAAAAGTTGAGCAAAGAACTCTATTTGGCAGAAGATTTCCAAAAATATCAAGAAATCGGCAATTTAATTTTAGCACATCAACATAAGATTTTGAAAAACCAGACGATGGTAGAACTTGAAAACTTCTTCACCCCCGAACAGAAAATACTTAAGGTTGCATTAAATCCACGAATAAATGCAACACAAAACGCGCAAAGTTATTTCAAAAAATATAATAAAGCTAAAACAGCGTTGATTAAAGTAGCTGAACAAATTGGGGCTACCAAAATGGAGCTGACTTATTTTGAAACAATCATCCAAAGCCTTGAACAAGCAGACTTACCACAAGCCATTGAAATTAGGCAAGAATTAGAACAGCAAGGGTACCTCAAACTTAAAAAACAGAAAGAAAAGGTAGCAAAGCAACTAAAATTCATGACATATAGCTATGAGCAAACGCCAATTTTAGTTGGGCGTAACAATCTGCAAAATGATTATGTTACATTTAAGCAAAAGCGTAAGGGGTTTATCTGGTTGCATGTCAAAGATTTTCCGGGATCACATGTGTTAATCTGTGCCAAAGAAATTTCAACAGAATTACTCATGGCGGGAGCAACACTTGCCGCATATTATTCAAAAATGAAAACATCAGAAAATGTTAATGTTGATTATACTGAAGTACAGCATGTTTCTAAGCCCGTAGGAGCAAAACCAGGATTTGTTATTTACAAAGAGCAGAAGACAGTTTCAATTACACCTAGTCGTGTTAATCTGCTACATTTTTTTCCTAATGATCAGTTTTAATAAAAGAAAGAAGGTATAACAATGTTACATGTTGAAAAAGAAATGTTTGTTAAAGAAGGAGACATCCTTAAAATTAAAGAGTGGGAAAATGATTATGGTGTCATTGCAGGATTCACAACAAAAAATGGCGGGGTTAGTCCTGCTCCCTATGCCTCACTAAATCTTTCTTATACTGTTGGTGACGTAGCAACAAATGTTCACGAAAACCGCAAAAAATTAGCAGATATGGTCGGCATTCCGCTAGAAAAATGGATTTTTGCTAACCAACAACATACAAAAAATATTGCCGAAGTAACACAAAGTGATTGTGGTAAGGGCGTAGAATCAGCAGAATCAGGAATTGAGAATGTTGATGGATTATATACAAAGGACAAAGGAATTGTCCTAGCCGCCTTTTTTGCTGACTGCACGCCGATTTTTTTTACAGCGCCTGGGCATAATTTGATTGGCATCGTCCATGCTGGTTGGCAGGGGACAGTTAGTGCAATAAGTCGAAACTTTGTTAAAAAATGGCTGGCCCTAGGTGTCAAAGCTAAGGAAATCAACGTCATAATTGGACCTTGTGCATCACAGAGTGCCTATATTGTGGGGGAAGACATTGTTAAACAAGTCGTTGAAATGGAATTACTTGATGCGCGGGAAGTCCTGATTGATTTAGGTGAAGGAAAGTATAAAATGGATACAGCCTATTTAAATTATTTGGAATTAGTCGATATGGATATTCCAGAAGAAAATATTATTATTAGCTCATATTGTACAATAAATGATAGTGATTTGTTTTTCTCATATAGGCGCGATAACCAAACGGGAAGAATGCTTGGCTATATCACACAAAAATAGTAATTCAAGGAGGTAAAAAAATGCTAAGTAAGGAAAAAATGGCGCGAATTAATGAACTCGCGCGCAAATCAAAAACAAGTGCCGGTTTAAGTGCTGAAGAAGCAACTGAACAAAATAACTTGCGCCAAGAATATTTAAAAACCTTCCGTGGCCACATGGATAACCACTTACACCAAATAAAAATAGTGGATCCTAAGGGTAACGATGTCACACCCGACAAGTTAAAGCAAAGCAAGAAAATGCGGAAAAATCAGTCGTAACCAAAAAGTCAAATCCCTTTATGCAGGTTTAATAAAGTGTGATATAATAAAAGTAATGAAAAATCATCAGAAATGAAAGAGGCGAAGCTAATATGAATCAAAAGGCAATTAATGCAGTTAGAGTACTAGGAATTGATGCAATTGAGAAAGCAAATTCTGGTCATCCAGGTATTGTTATGGGGGCAGCACCAATGGCTGTGACACTGTGGACACAATTTTTACAAGTAAATCCAACAAGACCCACATGGTTTAATCGGGATCGATTTGTCCTTTCGGCAGGACATGGATCAATGTTACTATATGGTCTATTACATTTATCAGGATTTGATGTTTCCATGGATGATATTAAAGAATTTAGACAGCTAGATTCAAAAACACCCGGACATCCAGAATTTAAGCATACACCTGGGGTTGATGCAACAACAGGCCCACTAGGTCAAGGAATTGCGATGGCAGTTGGTATGGCATTAGCTGAAAAGAAGCTGGCTGCAACATACAATACAGCAAACTATCCAATTATTGATCACTTTACATATGCATTGTGTGGTGATGGCGATTTAATGGAAGGTGTGTCATCAGAAGCAGCATCATTTGCTGGTTTACATCAATTAGGTAAATTAGTTGTACTATATGATTCAAATAATATTTGCTTGGATGGGCAGCTAGAAGATGCTTTCCAAGAAGATGTGCTAGGTCGCTTTAATAGTTATGGCTGGCAAACAATTTTGGTTAAAGATGGTACTGATGTTGAGGAATTAAAACAAGCACTTACGCTTGCACAAAGCGAGAGCTTAAAACCAACTTTAATTGAAGTTAAAACAATTATTGGTCATGGGAGTGCTAAACAAGGAACTTCAGCGGTACATGGTGCACCACTGGGTGTGGATGATGCAAAATTAGTGCGCCAAACATATAATTGGGATTTACCAGCATTTGAAATCCCCGAAGATGTTTACGCATACTATGGTCAAAACGTTAAAGCGCGTGGTGAGAAAGCCTATGAAAGTTGGTCAGAATTATTTAATAGCTACGCAAGATTGTATCCAGAATTAGCATTACAGTTGCAACAAAGCATTAAAAAGACGTTTGAACCAGTACAATGGCAATCATACGAAACTGGTTTTGAGCAAGCAACAAGAAATAGTTCACAAGACTGTATTACAGTATTAGCAGATCACTTGCCATATGTTTTTGGTGGTTCGGCTGATTTATCACATTCAAATATGACGTTTATCAAAAATGAGGGGTTATTTTTACCAAATCAACTAGAAAATCGTAATATTCAATATGGTGTACGTGAATTTGCAATGGCTTCTATTGCCAATGGCTTATCACTTCATGGAGGCTTATTACCTTATGTTGCAACATTTTTTGTTTTTAGTGATTATTTAAAGCCAGCATTACGACTATCAGCACTAATGCAACAACAGGTATTATATGTTTTAACACATGACAGTGTTGCAGTAGGTGAAGATGGTCCAACACATGAACCGGTTGAACAACTTGCAATGTTACGATCAACACCTAATGTTTTCACCTTTAGACCAGCAGATGCAAGGGAAACAGTTGGCTCATGGCATGCGATGTTATACATCAAAAATGCGCCTTCAGCACTTGTATTATCAAGACAAAACCTACCAGTATTAGCTACTAGTGATGCAAGTCAAGTAGTTAAAGGTGGCTATATTGTGACCAAAGAGGCCACAGAATTAAAATTAATTATGATGGCATCAGGGTCAGAAGTTTCTCTAGCAATAGCTGTTGCCCAAGAATTAAATGCAACAGGCATTGGTGTTAGAGTTGTAAGCATGCCATCGCTAGAATTGTTTAATTTACAGTCCGATGACTATAAAAATGAGATTTTACCTCAAACAAGTAATGTTAGAAGAATGGCAATTGAAATGGCACATCCACAACCATGGTATCAGTATTTAGGTTTAGAAGATATAGCAATTGGTATGACATCATTTGGAGCATCAGGAAAAGCAACGGATGTCCTCGAAAAATTTGGCTTTACGAAGGAAAATATTCTTATGAAAGCTAAAGCATTAATAAAAAAGGAAAACTAGAGCTATCTGGCGTGGACGCATAGAATTTAACACTTGAATAGTAAATTAATAAGGATTGATTTCTGTATGGAACAGGAGTCTGTCCTTTTAATTTGGGAGCCAATATCCCCCCTAATTACGCTACCAATGGGGGAGAGACTGGATGATAGCTTTCTTCTTTTTCTTCCAATTCAGGTGGAAATTTGTTATACTTATTAATGGACTGCATTAAAGTTAGATAGATGAAATGAGGAAGTATGATGTCAAAACAAAAAGCAAAAAATAAAAATAAAATATCTAAGGTGAGCAAAACACAAAACACAAATATGCAAACAGAGATAATTAGTGTGATGCTTGTCCTAATTATTATATTTGCGATTTTTGGGGAGTTTGGTTTGACGATGAAAGCGGGCGACATTGTCGTTTATTTATTTAAATTTTATTTGGCCTAGGGCGATTTTTATTATACCCATTTATGTTATACCTCCTCTGGCAAATATTTAACAAAAAATATATACTAAAGTTTGATGCGCGGATGCTAGGAATTTTTCTATTGGTGAGTGGTTTGTTGATGCTTTGTGGGCTACCAGGGTTTGCCTATGTAACAAAATTAGGTTCAGGTTGGACGCTCTTTTTTGATGCAATAAAAATTGGACAAGGTAATAATGTCCTTGCGGGAGGCGGAATTATAGGCATAACAGCGCTTATTTTAATGATAAAGTATACGGGAATCATTGGAAGTGTAATGATTAGCTTGTTTCTTGTATTGGTTGGATTAGCACTGTTTTTGAGTAAAACACTCTATGAAATGATTTATCCCCCAATTGCTGCCACAAAAATACAATTGGATGCGGCTAAAAAGAATATCACAGCCTCAATAGCGGAGAAGAAAGCTAGAAAAATATTTGATGGGGAGCGTCTTTTTGAAGAAAATGAAGTGGAAGACGATGGGCAAGAGGAACTTTTTTTTGAAGAAGAAGAATTTTCAGCTATTGAACAAACAGAGCAGTTTACGGAAGTTGATGAACCAATTTTAGTGGCAAGGGAAGAAAATATTAGTGATTTGCAAGTATTGCCGGTAGTTGATGAGGCTGTAACGGCAGTGCTAAGTAGTAAAGCATATAGGCTACCACCACTTACATTTTTAACTAATTTTGCTAAGACTGATACTAAGCAAGATACGAATAGAACACAGCAAAAAAGAGTGTTACAGGAGACATTAACAAGCTTTGGTGTTAAAGCAACAGTTAGTGCAGTAAGGGTTGGACCAGCAGTAACACAATATGAGGTAACGCTGGCACCAGGAGTAAAAGTCAATCGAATTGTTAATCTTTCAACGGATATTTCACTTGCAATGGCTGCCAAAGGTGTAAGGATTGAAGCACCAATTCCAGGTAAGTCAGCAGTAGGAATCGAAATTCCCAATGCAAAAGTCCAAATGGTTGGGCTATATGAAGTGCTGCGGAAAACACATCAAGACAAGCGGGAAAAACTATTGGTTGGTTTAGGTCGAACAATAAGTGGTGATGCCGTAAATGTTGAATTAAACAAAATGCCCCATTTACTGGTTGCCGGGTCAACAGGAAGTGGGAAAAGTGTTTGTATCAATACAATAATAACCAGCATTTTACTACGCGCTAAGCCTGAGGAAGTGAAATTTTTAATGATTGATCCTAAAAAAGTGGAACTTAATGGTTATAATGATATTCCTCATCTCTTGGCACCAGTTGTTACAGAACCAAAAAGAGCAGCAGTTGCTTTGAAGAAAGTTGTGGATATCATGGAGCAACGGTATGAAATTTTCGCGAATTCTGGTGTTAGAAATTTAGATGGCTACAATGAGTATGCACGTGAAAATAATGTGGTAGAATTACCATATATTGTTGTAATTATTGATGAGCTTGCTGATTTAATGGTTGTTGCTGCAAAAGAAGTTGAAGAATCAATCATGCGATTAGCCCAGATGGCCAGGGCAGCAGGGATTCATATGATTGTTGCAACGCAACGGCCCTCAGTTGATGTTATTACGGGTGTGATTAAGTCAAATATTCCCTCAAGAATTGCGTTTGCTGTATCATCACAAATTGATTCACGGACAATTTTAGATATGGGTGGTGCAGAAAGATTGGTTGGTAAAGGTGATATGCTCTATTTACCAGCTGGTGAAGCAAAACCAATAAGAGTTCAAGGGGCATACGTTTCAGAAGCAGAAATAGAAAAAATTGTATCTTTTGTGAAAGAACAAAAACCAACAGAATATAATGAAGAAATTATCATTGCGACATCAGTTGATGTTGCGGATGAATTATTTGATGATAGCCAAACAGATGCACTTTTTGAAGAAGCAATCCATTTTGCCATCTCAATTGAGATGATTTCAACCTCAAAATTACAAAGACGCTTTCGCATTGGCTTTAATCGGGCATCTAGAATTATGGATGAAATGGTTGAAAAAGGGGTACTTGGACCAAGTGCTGGTAATAAAGGAAGACCTGTACTAATAAAGGATATTAGTGAGATAATTAAACCTGAATTGTAAAGACAGCGGGACACTTTCAACAGTGAAAGGAAGCGTTATCATCGCAAGACTTTATTTTAGTCGTTTCATATTGATTAGATATTATGCATATGATATAATATGAGTGTCGCGGCATAGTTTTAAGTATAAATCTGATAAAATGGTTCAGATGTATCTACCTTTTCACCAAATATGAAAAGACTACGTTAAAATTAAGGAATAGTTTATATCCTTGGAAATAAAGAGCATGTAAACTTCAGAAATGTTTAGAAAAAGACGGCACGACAATAAAACAATGGGAGGATTTTTTATCATGAATAAGAAAATCATTAAATTATTTTCAGGTCTAGCTGTAGCAGCGTTATTACTTGCTGCTTGTGGTGGTGGGACAACTGCTACGGTAAATAAAGTCGGAATGGTTACTGACAGTGGTGGTGCAAACGATAAGTCATTTAATCAAGGAACATATGAAGGAATTAAGAAGTTTGTTTCAGAGCACAAAGACACTTGGACGGCATCAAATCCAATTGAATCCGCAAATGTCCAAGCAATTAAGCCAAACTTAATTGCTGCAGCATCTAAAAACAATGTTGTAGCTGCCGCAGGATATTTATTTACTGCATCACTATTAGAAGTTGCCAAAGATAATCAAGATGTAAAATTCATTGGAATTGATATTGATGTAAGCAATCAAAAAGATGTGTCAAAAAACCTGCAAACCTATATTTTTGCTGAAGAGCAAGCAGGTTATGTTGCTGGAATAGCAGCAGCAAAACAAACTAAAACGAAAAAGGTTGGTTATCTTGGAGGCGAGCAAGTTCCAGCAGTAGAAAAATTTGGTTATGGTTTTATTGCCGGTGTTCAATCTGTAGACCCAACAATTGGCATTACTTATGAATACACGGGGTCATTTAAAGATTCACCACTTGGTGCACAGAAAACATTATCAATGTATAACAATGGTATTGATGTCGTATTTGTTGCAGCAGGAGAAACAGGTGTAGGTGTAATTTCTGAAACAATTAAACAAGTTGAAGCGGGAAAAGATGTCTGGGTTATTGGTGTTGACCGTGATCAATATGATGATGGTAAAATTCCAGGGAAAGATAAATCAGTTATTTTAACATCAGCTGTTAAGAAAGTTGATGTAGCGACGGAAACAGCACTTAAAGAAATAAATGATGGAACTTTTACAGGCGGAAAAACGGTTATGCTTTCAATGAAAGATGATGCCGTTGGTGTGCCTAAAACAAATCCTAATTTATCAGGAGATATCTCAACTGCCTTAGCAGCGGCCGAGGCTAAAATTAAATCAGGAGAAATTGTTGTTCCTGATACAAAAAGTAAATTAAATCTTACGGGTGTTGTAGGCACAGTATAACAACTATGAGTATTTAGGAAAGGAAACATATGATATAGAAATATAAATATGTTTCCTTTTGCTTTTTTTGGTAAATGAAAAGGGCTTACTAACATTATAAAAAAAGGAGCTATGCAGATGTATGCAATTGAAATGCTAAATATCCGTAAAGAGTTTTCGGGTATTGTTGCAAATGATGATATTACGCTAAAAATTAATGAAAATGAAGTTCATGCTCTTTTAGGTGAAAATGGTGCTGGAAAATCGACACTAATGAGTGTCTTATTTGGTCTTTACCAACCTGATTTGGGTCAAATCCATGTCAATGGTCAAAAAGTTGAAATCAGCAACCCTAATATTGCCAATAAACTTGGAATTGGCATGGTCCATCAACATTTTAAATTAATTGATACTTTTACAGTTGTTGAAAATATCATCCTTGGGGTTGAAGAGATTGACAAAGGGATGCTGAATATTAAAAAAGCAGCAGAAAAAATAACTAAATTATCGAAACAATATGGCTTGAATATTGATCCGTTTGCAAAAGTTAAAGATATAACTGTAGGGATGCAACAGCGAGTTGAAATCCTAAAAATGCTATACCGTGATGCAAATATTTTAATATTTGACGAACCTACAGCCGTTTTGACCCCCCAAGAAATTGAAGAGCTTATGGATATTATTTTGCGACTTAAGGGTGAAGGGAAAACAATTTTGATTATTACCCACAAACTTCGTGAAATCAAAGCAGTTGCGCAGAGATGCACAATTATTAGATTAGGTAAATTCATTGACACAGTTGATGTTTCAAGCGTAACAGAGCAGCAATTAGCTGAATTAATGGTTGGACATTCTGTCAATTTTTCAGTTGAAAAAACGAAAGCAAATCCACAGGAAGTTGTTGTTTCTGTGGAAAATCTTTGCGTGGAAGCAGCAGGCGTAGAGCTATTAAAGCATGTTAGTTTAGCAGTTCGTGCCGGGGAAATACTAGGAATTGCCGGAGTTGATGGAAATGGTCAACAAGAATTAATTGAAGCAATTACTGGTTTAGTGGATGCAAAAGGAACAATTTCATTATTAGGTGAAAATATTTCAAGAGCTTCTATTAGAAAAAGAACAATGAAGGGCATTAGTCATATTCCAGCAGATAGACACAAACATGGTCTTGTCCTCGATTTTTTTGTTTACGAGAATATGGCTATTCAAGAATATCATATGCCAAAATTCTCTAATGGGATTGTATTAAATAAAAAGTTTATGATAAGTAATGCTCAAGCGCTAACCAAAAAATTTGATGTTCGCTCAGGCGAAGGTGTACTTTCAATTACGCGGTCACTTTCAGGTGGGAATCAGCAAAAAGCAATTGTTGCAAGAGAGCTTTCACGAAATCCTAAATTATTAGTTGCGGTCCAGCCCACAAGAGGTTTGGATGTTGGGGCGATTGAATTTATTCACAAACAAATAATAAAAGCTCGAGATAATGGTGCAGCTGTTATCTTAGTTTCTTATGAATTAGATGAAATTCTTAATTTGAGTGATAATATTGCTGTCATGTATGAGGGTGGCATCATTGAGCAATTACCAGTAGAAAAAGCCGATACAACAACATTAGGTTTGCTGATGGCGGGCGTTAAAAACAACATAGGAGGTGCACAATAATGAAGAAAAATCCAATTTTGTCTGTCATTTCAGCGTTTGCTTTTACGCTTATAATTATCCTGTTAGTACTTCTAGCCTTAGGGAAAAGTCCCTTAGATTTTCTTTGGGTGCTATTTAGTTCATTCTTTTTTGATACAAAAGGAAATCTCACATCTAGCTTTTTTCAGCAATTAGCGCCATTGATTTTTGCAGCAATTGGTGTTGCCTTTGCTTTTAGAACAGGATTGTTCAATATTGGGGCAGAGGGACAGTTGATTTTAGGGATTTTTGGGGGGCTACTAGTAGGGAGCATCCAAGGAATACCTGTGCTTGTTCATATCCCGTTAATGCTAGTTGGTGGTTTTGTTTTTGGTGCTCTTTGGGGGTTTATCCCCGGGGTCTTAAAAGCATATTTTAAGGTGCATGAAGTCGTTATTACCATAATGCTTAACTATATTGCTTTATATGTTGCCAAAGAAACATTGTTCCCAATTTTTGGAGACCCGGCAACAACGATGAGGCAAACTTATCGGCTGTCAGATGGTTTAATGTTAGATAATCTAAAGGGGAGTAAATTTCTCAACATCCCCTTAAATAATCTTATCTATTTCTTAATTGGATTACTAGCTATTGGCATTTTCTATTTTATTATTAATAAAACAACATTTGGCTTTGAATTAAGAGCAGGTGGACTAAATCGTGATGCAGCAGATTATGCGGGCATCAAATCAAAAAGAAATATCATGCTTGCGATGACGATATCGGGTGGCTTTGCTGGAATTGGTGGTGTTGTTTATTTATTAATGATGGGAAGCATTGCAACAAACGGATTTGAGGCAACTAATATTGGTTTTGACGGGCTAGCGGCCGCACTACTAGGCAGTAGCACACCATTAGGAGTATTATTTGGAGGAACAGTTTTAACCTATTTAAACG
The DNA here is from genome assembly GCA_051652245.1 of Culicoidibacterales bacterium. GTDB lineage: Bacteria > Bacillota_I > Bacilli_A > Culicoidibacterales > Culicoidibacteraceae > BHER01. Next base: position 26,085 of record JBOFTV010000073.1, read on the forward strand.
TTGTTAGCCTCGAAATTCAACAAGTCCTTTCAGTACCAAAAGAAATAACATCAATGATTATTGCACTCATCTTATTCTTTATTGCCATGAGTTACATGTTCGAACTCTTCTGGAAAAAAGTCTTACCACCAAAACTAGAAAAAAAATTGGAAATTAACGATGTGAAAGGTGGTGCAAATAATGGAGATTAGTACAACAACAAAATTTATTTTTATTTTCCTGTCTTCATTGGCGTATGCTTCACCAATTATTTTTGCAGGTATCGGTGGTTTATATAGTGAAAAATCGGGTGTTGTAAATATTGGTTTAGAAGGTATGATGGTCATTGGCGCATTTTCAGCAGCAATGGTTTCAAATTTCTATGGTCAAGCGCTGGGGAGTACGGGTGTGATTATTGTTTCGTTTTTAGCAGCAGGAATTGCTGGTGGTCTTTTTGCATTACTGCATGCGATTGCCTCGATTACCTTTAGAGCAAATCAGATAATTAGTGGAACAGCATTAAACATGCTTTCAGTTTCCCTTTGTGTATTTCTTGTGAAATTATTATTTGATGGTATAGCACAGACACCGGGATCAAATGTTACGTATTCAATGGATTTATATATCGCGGGATTTCCGCTAAACATTGGCTTTATTATGGTCTTAATTACAACAATTGCTACGGCATTTATTCTTTATAACACAAGATTTGGCTTACGCCTAAGAGCTGTAGGTGAGAATCCAAGTGCTGTAGATACGGCAGGAATTTCTGTTTATAAGATGAGATATATTGGGGTTATTTTGAGTGGAGTGCTTGCGGGAATTGGTGGGGCGCTTACAATTTTAACGTTCGCTAATGGTCGGTTCTCGGCTTTAACAATCTCTGGATTAGGGTTTTTAGCGCTTGCTTCGCTAGTGTTTGGTAAGTGGAAGCCATGGGGCGTATTTGGTGCGGCGATATTTTTTGGCTTCAGTCGAAACTTATCAGAAACAGCCATTTCAAATTTCCCGCAAATTATTGAATATATACCAGGTGTTGCGTTGAAAATTTTACCTTATGTTCTGACAATAGTTGCGCTTGTGGTCTTTTCAAGAAGTGCAGTTGCTCCAAAAGCATCAGGAATTCCATATGATAAAGGTGAAAGATAAAAGAAAGATACCACATCTTTCTTTTTCTTTTTCCGAAAATATGTTAAAATTATGGGAAAGAAGAATTGAGGTGTACCATGAAAAAGTCAAAACAAAATCGAAAAAGCGATCCTCATGTTGCATTTTATTTAGAACAAACAGAAGAAGAATCCGATATAGCAACGGAAGATTTCTTGCAAAAGCAAGAGATAAAGACACCAAGGCGCTCAAACAAAAGACATTCAAATGCCTTAAAGAAAAAGCGCAAACAGAAAAAAGGTGGCGCAAAGTTGTGGTTGTTGCTTCTTGTAATTTTTTTGATTGCTCAAGCACCAATGATGTATGGTATTTTTTCAGTATTTGAATGGCGGGAGTTTAGCAATCCATCTACTATCCCACAGACCAAGGGGATTTTACTATTAGGTGTTGACGATGATGGTGGTGATGCGCTTAAAACCGGACATACCGATTCAATTACATATGTTGGTGCAAACTTCAAAACCAAGAAGGCTATTGCCTTGCCAATCTATCGTGATGCTCAAATAAACCAGGTTTGCCTAGGGACCGCAGAGAATATTAATCGTATTTTTCGGCAACAGGGCATCGACTGCTTAGTTGATAGTACAGCCGAGTTTCTCAAGTTACCTCTTGATTATTACGCGTTGATTTCGATGACTGGCTTAATTGAAATAATTAATGATTTAGGCACCGTAGATCTTGTTCCAACCGGAACATTTTGTAGTGACTATGGTGAAGACGGTATCAATTATTGTTTTACTGAGGGTGTCTTTCAAAAGATGACTGGTCCACAGGCCTTAGCTTATATTAGATATCGCGGGGACACAAGTGGCGAAAATCGTGCCAATCGCCAATTAGAACTTATTTTAGCTATCAAAAATAGTTGTATGGAAAACTTGTTAATGTGCTACATCAAGGTTACGCCAGGTGTTGGTGGTAACATGAAAACAAATATTCCCCCACTGCAATTATTTAATATCATCGAGATTTTCGGAGCAGACTTCGTGTTGGAAAAAATGGCAGTCATCGACGGTTATAATACAACAAATGAACTTGGTTGGACACAAATAGTTAATGAAAAAGATCGCATGGCCAAAAGTGATTATATCAAGGAACAAATCTTTTCGCTTTAGGCGGTTTAGTCGTAAAACGAAGTGTAAATCTGCTGAATTCAAT
>JBOFTV010000074.1:0-10982 GCA_051652245.1 Culicoidibacterales bacterium
AGTCAAATATATTCCGCCCATGACTCATCCGTGGCGAAGAAGTTCGTTTTTATCTTACTCCAATTCCCAAAAACATAGGGCCAGTTTTGAGGCTCATGTTTAGATTTTCGTGGGACATTTTAATATACGCTTGACACAAGAGTGTAATAAAAGTAGCAGTAAAAGTAAAAGTATGCTCCTATTTAACTATGAAAAACAAGCTAAAAATGGTATAATTATATAGATATTTAAGATGGTTTTGAAGAAAACTATTCCAATAGATTAAAAATGAGAGGGGACTAGAAGAATGTATTCTATCGTACAACTAAGAGCGCTGTCAGATAATAGTGAAGTTGAAATGTATGTGTTAATTACAGCTGTTTTGAATAAAAGTGCTAGTAATGGGTTATATTTAGATATTGAAATGCAGGATAGTACAGGGTCTGTTATTGGAAAAGTATGGCAGGCAACGGAAAAAGAGCTTGCCTTTTATTCAGATTTTGTAGGTCGCGTGACGCAAATTAAGGGCATTAAAACAACATATAGAAACCAGTTGCAATTGAAAATAGTAACAGCAGAAGTTGCAACCAACAGTCAGTTAGAACAGTTTATTGAAAAGGCACCAATTGATTCAGCAGAAATTCAAATGGGCATAGAGCGATTTATGTTAGATATTACAGATGCGACGATGGCGCGAATTATTAAAAAGCTATTGCTTAAAAAGGGGAATTTGTTTTACTCTTATCCAGCAGCAAGTAAAAACCATCATGATTTTATGTCGGGTCTGGCTTACCATACGCTGTGCATGCTGCAAATAGCAGAGGCGTTGATAGGACTATATCCAAATCTTAATCGTTCATATTTATACGCTGGAATAATTGCACATGATTATGGAAAAGTGCTTGAATTGAGCGGTGTTGTAGCAACAAGTTACACGACCTATGGAAAACTTCTGGGGCATATTAACATAGCCTATGGTGAAATTGAGTTGGCTGCAGCAGAGTTGAATTTACAAACGGAGCAAGAATTAGAGTCTGTTATGATTTTACAACATATGGTACTTAGTCATCATGGGAAATATGAATATGGTAGCCCCAAATTACCTTTAACAAGAGAAGCAGAAATAATTAGTTTTATTGATAATATCGATGCAAGGTTGATTATGTTGGACCGTGCGTTGGAAGGAGTAGACCCTGGTGAGTTTACTCCAAGAATTTTTTCATTAGAGAATCGCCAATTTTATAAGCCTAAGTTTTCTACAGTGGAGGAGAAATAATTTTGAAAAAAGATAATGTATTAAGCATGTTAAACGAAGACCAACTTCAAGCAGTTAAAACTGACAGCGGGTATGTGAGGATTATTGCTGGAGCAGGGAGTGGAAAGACACGTGTTCTAACACAAAGAATCGCATATCTACTGGAAAATAGGATGTGTGCACCATATGAAATATTGGCAATAACGTTCACTAACAAGGCGGCAGCAGAAATGCGTCAGCGGATAGCTGCGATGGTTGGAGCAGAATCAGAGGCTATTTGGGTGCTTACGTATCATGCGTTCTGTGCCAGAATTTTACGATATCATATTGGATTGCTGGGCTATGATAATAATTACATTATTTTAGATACAAGTGATCAAAAAGCCGTATTAAAAGATATGTATAAGAAAAATAATTTGAAAGTTCAAGATTTATCGATGTCACTTGCTCTGTCAAAAATTTCAGCATATAAAATGGCGCAAATGAGTTATGAAGAGGTCTTGAAACTTGCATTTACATTAGAAGATAAGCAAATAGCAGAAATATATAAGGGCTATACACGTTATTTAGAAGCACAAAAGGTATTAGATTTCGATGATTTATTGTTAAAGGCAGTCGAATTATTTGAACGATTTCCGGAAGTGTTAGAAAAATATAAAGATAAATTTAAATATATCCATGTTGATGAATTTCAGGATACAAATGATATTCAATATCGTTTAGTGGAAATGTTATCAAGAAAGCATAATAATCTATACATTGTTGGTGATCCTGATCAAGCAATTTATAGTTGGCGAGGTGCAAATGATGCGCTAATTCTGGATTTTCACAAAAATTTCAAAAATACTGAAACTGTTGTGCTTGAAGAAAATTATCGTTCGACGCAGGTCATTTTGGATGTAGCAAATATGTTAATCCAGCATAACCCAAATAGAATGAAGAAGAATTTATTTTCATCTAATAAAAAAGGTGACTCAATTGAAGTTTATGAAGCTAACGATGAGAAAAATGAAGCAGAATATTTAGCAATAAAGCTTAAGTCTTTAGTTCGTGAAAAAGGCGAAAAAGCATTAGGAGAAGTTGCCGTTTTATATCGCTCGAATTACTTGTCAAGAGTTATTGAAGAAGCATTTATCCGCCATGGTTTACCCTATGTTATTTTTGGGGACACGCGATTTTTAGATCGAAAAGAAATAAAAGATATGCTATCATATTTACAATTGGCACTAAATCCAAGTGAAGATATAGCTTTCAAGCGTGTAATTAATGAGCCGAAACGAAATGTTGGTGAGAAGACATTAGAAAAATTTGAAGAAATTGCTGAGCAGCATGAAGTTTCGCTATTCGGTGCGCTAGAAATTATTTTAGAGCAAACGGGTAAAGGAAAAGCTAAGCAACAGCTATTAGAATTTTTTGCGATGATTACAGAAATTGAAAACAATATTGATGAAATGTCGTTAGGAGAAGTGTTAGATTTTATTTATGTCAATAGTGGCTATGAACAAATGGTCAAAAAGGATTTAGCACAATTAGGAAGACTTGATAATATTGCAGAATTGCGAAAGTCACTTGAGGACTATCAACAGAAAAATGATACGCTAACAACACGTGAAACATTGGCTTTATATTTACAAGAAATGGCATTAATGTCAAGTAGTGATAAAGAATTAGCAGCACATAATATTTCATTGATGACTGTGCATGCTTCAAAAGGATTAGAATTTGATACGGTGTTTTTAGTGGGCATGAATGAGGGGGTCTTTCCTGCAAGAAGATCGGTTGAAGAAGGCGGTATGGAAGAAGAACGACGCCTTGCTTATGTGGCAATTACAAGAGCTAGAAAAATGTTGTACGTGACGTATCCAAATGGCTATAATGTTATGACTAAGAGTATGAAAACGGCATCACCATTCCTCTACGAAGCAAAATTACTTGCCGAAAGAGATAATCCACTCTTTGAAAGAACGCCAAAATTTGTCCAACATGGTGGTAAAAAAGCAGCAGCAACGATGTCATTTAGGGAACCAGACAATGATCAAGCATTTATTGTTGGAAATAAAGTAAGGCACAAAAAATTTGGTGAGGGTGCGATTGTTAAAATCGATAATGACATGCTTACAGTTGCTTTTGCCAAAGAATTTGGGATTAAAACGCTCGTGTCAAACTTTATTGAAAAAATTTAATAAAAAAATAGAATAGAGGATAATTCAGTGACAAAAAAAGATAAATTTGCTGAAAAAATCAGAAAAATCAGAGAGAAAATAAACCAATTAAATTATGAATACTATGTCTTAAATCAATCAACAGCAACCGACCAGACTTACGATTTACTCATGCACGATTTGCGTGAGTTGGAAATGAATAATCCGGAGTTGGTGGATGAGAATTCACCAACTAATAGAGTTGGTGGCATCGTGTCTGAAAAATTTGAAAAAGTGGTTCATCAGACACAAATGTTAAGTTTAGCAAATGCCTTTTCCCCGGAGGATTTATATCAATTTGATCGCAGGATAAAAGAAGTTAGTGTAGGTGCAACATATGTCTGTGAATTAAAAATAGACGGACTCGCGATGAGTCTTTTTTATAAAAATGGGATGTTTGTGCAGGCGGCTACGCGTGGTGATGGAAGTGTGGGTGAGGATGTTACCCACAATGTTAGGACAATTAAGGCAATACCGCTAGTATTGGAAAAACCACTGAATATTGAAGTTCGTGGAGAAGTTTATATGTCCAAAAAACAATTTACCAGACTTAACAATGAAAAAGGTGATAATGGTGAAGAGCTCTTTGCTAATCCACGAAATGCAGCAGCTGGAAGTATTCGTCAACTAGACTCTAGTGTTGCAGCAGGTCGTGCACTTGATATGTTTGTCTATGGTGCAGGTAGGGATACTTATAGGCAGTTGGCACCCACGGGAAACCACAGTGAATTGCTGCAACAATTGTTGCAATTAAAAATGCCAATTAACAAAGAGACGCATGCTTGTAAAACAATAGATGAGGTTATTGAATTCATTGAAAAATGGACGGATTTACGGGGGGAACTTGACTACGAAATAGATGGAATTGTTGTCAAAGTAGACCAAAGTGAGCTTTATGATGAAATAGGATATACAGCAAAAGCGCCGAAGTGGGCAATTGCCTATAAATTTCCCGCTGAAGAAATTGAGACAACAATAAAAGATATTGTGTTTACTGTTGGAAGAACGGGGCAGATAACGCCGAATGCCATTTTTCCACCAACAATTGTTGCGGGTTCAACGATACAAAAAGCAACACTTCATAATGAGGATAATGTCTTGCAAAAAGATATTCGAATAGGTGATACCGTCATTTTACGGAAAGCGGGCGATGTTATCCCGGAAGTTGCTCGTGTTGTTTTGGCTAAAAGGAAGAAAGATGCGAAAATATTTGAGATGGCGAGTTGCTGTCCAAGTTGTAGAGAAAAACTTTTTCGCGATGAAAGTGAGGCGGCATACTTTTGTGTGAACATTAATTGCCCTGCAAGAATAGTTGGGGGCTTAGCACATTATGCTTCACGAAATGCGCTAAATATTGATGGCTTAGGCGAAAAAGTGGTTGAGGTATTGTATAGCAATGGACTTGTAACAAAGTTTACGGATTTATATCGTTTGACTTATGAAAGCATCATTGGCATTGAGCGTTTTGCGGATAAGTCAGTAACAAATCTTTTAGCGGCAATTGAACTTTCAAAATCACAGCCCGCGCAAAAGCTTCTTTTTGGATTAGGCATCCCTCATGTGGGTGAGAAAACAGCAAAAATACTGTTACAAGAATATGGTACACTTAAAAATTTAGCCTTAGCAGAAAAAGCGCAAATGATCTCAATTTTTGGCATAGGTGAAAAAATAGCAGACGCTGTTTGTTTTTGGTTTTCAGACCCAAAGTGCTTAGAAATATTAGATGAACTGGAGCAATTTTCTGTAAATTTAGCTTATGACAGCCAAGCGCCACAGGAGCAAACCGCTTTGACGGGGAAAACGGTGGTTGTGACTGGTACAATGGAGCAAATTAAGCGTAAAGAAGTTGAAATATTACTTGAAAATATGGGGGCAACTGTAACCAAAAGTGTAACAAAGAAAACTGATATAGTTGTCTATGGAGCATCCGCTGGAAGTAAATATACGAAGGCTTTAGCCTTAGGAGTACAGACAATGTCAGAGCTGGAACTATTTGAACTAATTAATAAAAAATAAAGAAAAAAGGTGAGCATGGATGACAAAAGAAGAGTTATTAACGATTGCAAATAATGCTAAAATTGAAATTTTACCCGAGCAGGAGCAGTATTTCTTAGATAAAATTAATGAGTCAATTGAAATGGTCTCAATAATTGCTGAAATTGATTTGACGAATGTTGAACCAATGTTTTATCCTAACCAGCAACAGTATAATTTTCGTGATGATACACTAGTGTTGAAAACGGATAAAGAGGCGATGCTTGCTAATACGCAAGCAAGCGAAGATGGTCAGTTTAAATTTCCCCGAGTGTTAAAAGGAGCAAAGTCAAATGAATGATAAAATAGTGCAAATAATGAATCAACATTTAGCTAAAATTGAAGAAGAAAATCCAAAAATGAATGCTTTTATTTCAATTGCCTCAAAGCAAGCGATTGAAGCAGCAATCGAGGTGGCAAAAATAAATCCGGAGGGTTTATTATATGGAATGCCAATTGCCATAAAAGACAATATAGTAGTAGAAAAATTTAGGCTTACATGTGCTTCAAAAATGCTTGAAAATTTCGAAAAACCACTTTATAATGCCACAGTGGTTCAAAAATTAATTGATGCTGGGGCGATAATTTTAGGGAAATTAAATTTGGATGAGTTTGCGATGGGTGGTTCAAATGAAACATCATATTTTGGACCTGTTAAAAATGCTTATAACGACGATTATGTGAGTGGTGGCTCTTCTGGTGGCTCAGCTGTTGCAGTTGCTACTGGGAGCGTTTTAATGAGCCTTGGGAGTGATACTGGTGGTTCGGTTAGACAGCCAGCAGCATTTAATAATATTGTGGGAATGAAACCAACATATGGTCGGGTTTCAAGGTTTGGATTGACAGCATTTGCGTCATCTTTAGACCAAGTCGGAATTTTGACAAAGACAGTAGAACAAAATGCTCGAACACTTGCTGTAATCGCGGGAAATGATCCTTTTGACACGACATCATCAACAAAAGCGGTACCACTATATCATCAGAATTTATCAGCAAGTTTAGCGGGAAAGAAAATTGCGGTATTTGAAGAATACTTATCAAAAGATGTGCATCCGGAAGTTGTTAAAACATTAAAAGAGGCCATCAAAGTGTATGAAAAAATGGGTGCAACGGTAGAAATTGTTTCATTGCCCCACTTGAAGTATGTCGTGCCAGCATATTATATTATTGCTCCTAGTGAAGCGAGTTCAAATCTTGCACGATTTGATGGTTTACACTATGGATATCGTTCACCAGAGGCAAAAACACTGGATGAAATATACAAAAAATCTCGTTTTGAAGGATTTGGCATGGAAGTGAAAAAACGGATATTAATGGGAACATATTTTTTAAATCATGATAAATATGATGCCTATTACATTCAGGCAGCTAAGTTAAGAACACTAATCCACAACGACTTTGCTACGCTTTTTCAAACGTATGATATCATTTTGGGACCAACAACACCCGAACCACCATTTAAATTAGGTGAGCAGATAGATGATCCAATAAAGATGTATCTCAATGATATTTGTACAATTCCAGCTAATTTAATCGGGTTGCCAGCGATTTCAATTCCGGGAGGATTTACAAAAAATGGCTTACCAATAGGAATTCAATTAACAGGTAAAGCGTTTGCGGAATTGGAATTGTATCAATTTGCTTTTGCTTTTGAGTCTGTTACAAATTATTATAAGCAAACAAATAATTAAAACGGGAGAGGAGCAGCACAAATGCATAACTTAGAAATGGTTATTGGAATTGAAGTCCATGCTGAATTATTAACGAAAAACAAGATTTATTCACCAATTGAAGTCACGTATAAACAAGCGCCAAACAGCTTTGCTAATATTATTGACCTAGGATATCCGGGCGTTTTGCCAACTATTAGTAAAGAGGTTGTGGAGCTTGGCTTAAAGGCAGCACTTGCTTTAAACTGTCAGATTAATCAGAATGTTGTTTTTGATCGAAAGAATTATTTTTATCCAGATACACCAAAGGCTTTTCAAATAACACAAGACCGTGCTCCCTTAGGATACAATGGTTTTCTAGATATTGAAGTTGAGGGTATTGAACAAAGAGTTGGAATTACACGTCTGCATATAGAAGAGGATGCTGGAAAATCAACACATCATGAAGCGTATTCATTGCTAGATTTTAATCGACAAGGATCAGCATTAATTGAGGTTGTAACAGATGCTAGTATAGCAACACCTAATCAAGCGGGTGCATATATAGAGGCATTACGGACAATTTTGATTTACTTAGGCGTTTCCAATGGAAAGATGGAAGAAGGATCGCTAAGATGCGATGCCAACATTTCACTGCGTCCAATTGGAGCAAAAAAGTTTGGCGTTAAATCAGAGATAAAGAATATAAATTCAATCTCAAATTTGAAAAAGGCATTAGAAATCGAAGCAAAGCGTCAGAGTGAAGTACTTTTTAGTGGCGGGACAATTGAACAAGCAACATGGCGTTATGATGATACAACAAAAACAAATGTACTTATGAGAAAAAAAGAGACAACAGCAGATTATCGTTATTTCCCGGAACCTGATTTATCACCAATGTATATTGATGATGCCTGGCTCCAATTAGAAAAAGCGGAAATGATTGAGTTGCCGCAAGCAAAAGTAAAACGACTGGTAGCGACGTACGCACTTCCCCAAAAAGATGTCCAACAAGTTGTTGACAACAAGGAAATGTCGTTATTTTTTGACGATGCAATTGCTAATGATGCTGATCCAAAGAATATTTTGAATTGGTTAAATGGCGAAATTCAGCAATATTTAAATAAAACGGGGCTAGCAATTGGTGAAACCGGGTTAGGGGGAGAACAATTGGCAAAGATGTTAAAGATGATTGATGAAGGTGATATTTCTTCAAAAATTGCAAAGATAGTTTGTGAATATCTGTTAGAAAAAGGTGGAAGCTCTGAAGATGCCGTGGAAGTACTAGGGGTTAAGCAAAATTCTAATCCCGAAGAAATTCTTGCAATAATAACAGCAATTCTTGCTGAAAATGAACAATCAATCATTGACTACAAAAATGGTAAAAATAAGGCTGTCGGATTTTTAATTGGTCAAATTATGCAAATAACGAAGGGCCAAGTAAATCCAACACTGACAAATAAAATATTAATAGAAGAGCTGAAAAAAAGATAATTATGGTAAAAATATGTTATAATTGTCTAATCCATATAAATGAAGATACAAGGAAGTGAAGTCGATGGCACCGAATAAAGATAATAAAGCAGTAGCAAATAATAGGCGAACAACATCACCGAAGTCTGGAGCAGATAATGCAAGAACAACATCACCGAAGTCTGGATCAGATAATGAGAAAACAAAAGTGCAACCCCCCGTGATGGTAAATAATGGGAAACCAGCAGCGTCAAAACCAGCAACAAGAAAAAGTAAAGCAACAGATCAGACTAAAGCAGGAACGGCAAAAAGTGAGCCAGAGAGGCAAGTAAATAGCAGCCAGCCAAAACCTGAAAGCCGCAAGAAGACAAAAGCGGCTTCTTATAAAACAGATGCTAAAACGGGTAGAAAGCGACCAGGAGCCTTTAAAACAGGTACAAGAGCAATTATGCTAACGCTTATGGTTGCATACACGGTAGCCGCTTTAGTTATTGGGTATGTTTTATTTATTAATTTCTTTTCATTTTATTTGACGGAAAAATCGCCGGTAATGGGGGTTAACACAGAAAGTAGTCGAATAAAAGACATTGAAATATTTGATAATGGAACAATCCAAAAAGGCATTGATGCAATAATGGGAGCAGAAATTTATGTTGAAACAGTCACAGTTAGACAAGTAGGACCATCCCTACATTTCTATGTTGTTGTTCCAGAGGGTGATGATGTAAACGCTGGCCGTGACAAAGGAAACAGAGTATTAGAAAAATTTAGTGAAGCAATAGAGCGACCACGACTATACAACACACATGAAGCGCAAGTTATTGTAACCAAAGCTAAATTACCTGAACTCGAAAAAGAAGTTTTACTTCGACCAGCAAAAGAAGATGGAGCAGAGCAAGCCTTCCCACAATTTGCTGTTAGAAACAATAGAAGTGAAGGTACAAGATGGAGCAGAAATGGCGAGTAATTTATTGAAATAAAGTAGAGAACAAAGAGGTAGTTTTAAACAATAAGTAAAATTACTTCTTTTGTTTTGAGAGGAAAAAGAATAGTGAATAATAAAAATGTAACAGTAGAATGTATTGATTTAAATCAGGCGGGTATTGGAGTAAGTTTGCTAGAAGGCAAGAAAATATTTGTTGAAAATTTGCTGCCAACAGAAAAAGCAATTGTTGAAATAACAAAAATGCGCAGTAAATTTGGTAATGGTGTAGTGGTAGAGCGTTTAAATGACTCACCAAAGCGGATTGTCCCGTTATGTCCGGTTGCAGATACTTGTGGTGGTTGTGATTTACAGCATGTAAGTTATGAATCTCAATTAGAATTTAAGCAAAAGCATACAGAAAAAATGATGAAAGTTCAGTCACGAGAAATTGAGCTTAAGTTCAATAAAATACATCCATCACCGCAATCAGCGAATTATAGGAACAGAACTTATATTCCATTTGTCAAATCAGATAAGGGCATAATCTCTGCTAACTTATATAAAAGGAATTCACATGAAGAAGTTAGCATTGAAAAATGTTTTATTCAGTCTGAAGTCATGAATGACATCCTGGCAAAATTTGTTGAAATTGCTAATCAGTATAATGTTTCAATTTACAATGAAAAAGATAAAAAAGGTGAGCTAAAACATTTATGTATTAGAGAGTCTAAAAGTGCGAATGAAGTCATGATTATTTTTATTACGAAATCAAAGGAGCATGGTTCTTTTTTTCAAATTGGTCAGCGGCTTGTTAAGGAATTTCCCCAAATTAAAAGTGTAATTCAAAATATTCAGCCTGAGAATACTAGCGTTTTGATGGGTCGTCGGGACATTGTTTTGATTGGTAGAGATGAAATATTTGATGAAATTCTTGGCTTAAAGTTTGCGATTAAACCGCAGTCTTTTTACCAAATAAATCAACAGCAAACAGAGAAATTATATGCAAAAGTGATGGAATTAGCAGCAATTAATAAGACAACAACAGTACTTGATTTTTACTGTGGTATTGGCACAATGGCGTTACTTGCGGCCCAATATGCAAAAAAAGCGATTGGAATTGAAATAGTTGAAGCAGCAATTACAGCAGCGGCCCAAAATGCTGAACTAAATAAGCTGGAAAATGTAGCATTTTATGTTGATGATGTAACGACTTTTATGGCACAACCAGAAATTGTTTCACATGAAAATGTGGTTGCAATTGTTGATCCACCAAGAAAAGGCTGTAGTGAGGAATTTTTGGCAAGCTTAATTAAATTGAATCCTGAAAAAATCGTCTATGTTTCTTGTAATCCGCAGACATTAGCAAGGGATCTTAAAATTTTATCGGAGAGTGGATATTCATATGGGCCGGTTGATTTCTTTGATATGTTTCCACAAACAATGCATGTTGAGGCTGTTGTTTTATT
>JBOFTV010000075.1:0-107335 GCA_051652245.1 Culicoidibacterales bacterium
GGCGATATGAAAGCACGTGAGCGCAAGCAAATGCTTAAAAGAATGCAATTACTTGAATTTCAATATATTGTTGCGTCTGATATTGCAGCGCGAGGAATTGATATTGATGGTGTAAGTCATATAATTAATTATGAAATTCCATCATTAGATGGTTTAGCGTTTTACTTCCACCGCGCAGGGCGAACTGGACGAATGAATTATGCTGGAACGATTATTTCTCTTTATGAAAAAGAAGATTTAAATCGAATTGGTAAATTAATAAAACAAGGGATAATTTTTCAGGAGATTAAGGTCAGGGAGTCGGAAATTATTAGAGCAGGTACAGTAAAAGAAAAAGAAATTAAGGCACTAGATAGTAACATTTTAAGCGCCTCACAAAAAGCAAAGCGCTCAGCAAGTAGAACTAACAAAGTTAAACCAGGATATAAGCGTAAAATAAAATGGGCTGTAACAGAAGCCGTAACCAAAGAGAAAAGACGACAAGCAAAAAATAAAAAGAAATCAGTACAGAGGAGTGCAAATAAATAATGAAATTGAAAATTGGTTCTCATGTATCAATGAGTGGAAAAGATATGATGATTGGTTCAGTCAATGAAGCATTAAGCTACAATGCGAATACTTTTATGATTTATACTGGTGCACCTCAAAATACAAGAAGAAAGCCTATTGATGAACTACAAATAACACAAGCTTTATTACTTATGGAGCAAAATGGTATTTGTATTAATGACATTATTGTTCATGCACCTTATATTATAAATTTAGGAAATACAGTTAAAAGTCAGACGTATGAATTAGCAGTTGAATTTCTTGCCTCAGAAATTCAGAGGACAGAAGCCATTGGAGCAACACAAATTGTTCTACATCCTGGAGCTCATGTTGGGGCCGGGAGTGAAGAGGGCTTAAAATCGATTATTAAGGGGTTAAATGAAGTTATTAAACCAAATCAAAAAGTTAAAATTGCATTAGAAACAATGGCTGGGAAAGGGACAGAATGTGGTCGTAATTTTGAAGAGTTAGCCAGCATTTTTTCAGGGGTCGTTTATAGTGAACACTTGAGTGTTTGCTTTGATACATGTCATGTTCATGATGCGGGATATGATATTGTGAATGATTTTGATGGTGTGATTAATGATTTTGATCATATTGTGGGTGCTAATAATATTGGTGTTTTGCATATTAATGATAGTAAAAATATTAGGGGAGCATCCAAAGATCGCCATGAAAATATTGGCTTTGGTGAAATTGGCTTTGATGCCTTAAATTATATTGTTCATCATAAGAATCTTCCTGATGTTAGTCGCATTTTGGAAACACCCTATATTCTAACTAATGGGGAGCAAAAAGTTGCTCCTTATGCTGAAGAAATTGAAATGCTAAGAGTCGGTGTTTTTAACCCTTTGCTCGTTGAGCAAATTAAAATGAAATAATAAAGAGGTATGAGATGTCATTTAAGAATTTGAAAAAGATATTATTTATCCTGATTGCCTTAAATTTAATTGTTGTGGGAATGAGCTTGAGCTTTTTGTTAGTACCTAAAAAGCAACCCGAGCTCCTGTCGTTAAAAAAGCAGCAGGGAGTAATCAGCAATAGTGATTTTTTATTCATGGAGACTTATAGGCCAAGTGTGATTAATTTGGCGGGTGGAGTTGCTGCTAAGGCAATTCCAATTTTGATGTATCACGATATTATTTCCGAAGCATTGCCAGAATATGATGGTAATAAGATGCATGTTGATACTTTCAAAGGGCAGCTTAAATATTTGCAGGAGGAAGGTTATCGAACAATTACGGTGGATGAATTTGTTAGCTGGTATAATAATAAAATTGAGCTTCCAGAAAAGTCGATTTTATTAACTTTTGATGATGGCTTTCGTTCAATTAAAGAATTAGTTGAGCCTGCACTTAAAGAGTATAAGATGCATGCTGTTTCTTTTATCATTGGCGAGAAATTAGTAGAAGAAACTTATTTTATTAACCAGGTGGAAATTAATGAGCTTGCAGAGCGAAATTTTGTCGAATTTCAATCACATAGCTTTGGTCTACACTCATCCGGATCCAATGGGAGAGGTAAAATTGAGACTGTTGGAATTGATGACGGTGTTAAGGATAATGAATTGATGATTCCAATTGTTGGAAAATCTTCAATTTTTTGTTATCCATTTGGTCATAATGATGGAACAGCACATCAGACATTAGCATCAGCAGCTATTCCTTTTGCTGTAACGACGCAACAAGGTTTTGCTACACGAAGTACCGATGCATTGGCATTGCCACGTGTGCGGATGAATGATGGTGTTAGCATTGAACAATTTAAGCGTAATATTGCGCTTGACTAGAAAAAAGACAGGATTTCGTTTTCACGATGATTCTGTCTTTTTAAAAAAATAATAGTTTAGTGGGTATTGAGTAAATGATTTCTATATGATATATTGTATCAATGCCAATATCATAGCATTTTGGTTCTAAGACTTAAAGGGCTGTAATCGTAATTTTTTTTATTATTTAAGTGAGTTTTCTTTTTTTATCCTGTATAATGGTAGAGGTAGCTTTGGTATTTATCAGGCAATTGAGAGGAACAATGATTAATAATGATTGAACAAAGCTTAGAATTAGTCTGTTTTATCGTACTTTGGAATGTGATTGTCTTACTAATTTATGGCTATGATAAATTAGCAGCAATTTACCATAAGCGACGAATACCGGAACAGTTTTTGTTATATATTGCTTTCTTTTTTGGTGGAGTTGGTGCCTTGATTTTTTTAGTCTTTTTTAGGCATAAAATTCGAAAGTTGCGATTTGTGATTTTATTGCCAATGTCAGCAGTTTTAACTGTTGCTGCCGTGGTGGGTTTAAGTAGTTTTTAAGAAATGGAGCGTAGAAATGTACGATTTAACATATGCAAAAGTGGAGAAGTTAGTGGTTCATCATGTTGGGGCTGTTGCCCAAGAGGAAGGCTATTTCCTGTCAAAAAATGTAATTTCTGATATTTCAGAAATTTTTAATGAGCAGCTTCAAGAAATATTTTTAGCAGTTTTTAGTAAAAATGATATTTATCACTTTACGCATGAGAATGAACTGAAATTTAATCAGTTACATGTTTATGCTCACAATATTTTTGCCGATGCTGCTAATTTCTTAGAATATTCCGAAGGTATTGTTAGGAATCTTTATGCGGTGTCGGGACATCCTAATATTAAAAGTGGTGATCTTTGGGTTATCCACTTATCCAATTGCGTTTTTGATGGTAGTACTACGGATGCTGTGGGCATTTTTAAAGTTGAAGATAAGGATTTTTTTATTAAAAATGATTTTGTGGTGGATGAGTTTAGTGTGTCAAGTGATAGTGGGATTACGCGTAAGAATGTGGAGAAGGGGTGTCTGATTTTTGATGCTCAGTTTGCGTTAGGACATCGGGTTTTGACTATTGACCGCTTGAATCGACAAGATTCGTTGTATTGGAAAGAGAGCTTTCTTAATATTCGGAAGCTTGAGGATGAAAAATTTATGGCTGAAAATTTTGCGAAGATGTTTAGTAAGTATGTTGCCAATGCGGATGAGGGGTTTTTAGATAAGGCTGTTGTTGTTAAAGCAACCACGCAGTATTTAGAAGAGGCAAAGGAACTTAATGTAGCAAGTTTTATTCATGATAATTTTGATAATCCGGAGCAAGAAGTGATTTTTAAGCAAGTTTTTGAAAAATATGAGCAGGCCAATGGAATCACTTTTCCCGATACAATTAGTTTAGAAGATGAAGTAAGGCAAAAACTGACCACTAAAATGCGAAAAATAGTGAAGCTTAGTCCAGAAATATCAATTGTGATTAAGGATTTAGAACAATTGGATGAAAGTTATATTGAAAAAGGGTTCGATGAGGTCAAAGGCAAGAAATTTATCAAAGTTTATTATGATTAAGAAAATAGCGTATTTAGCAAAGAAAGAAGGATTAATATGGCACAGCTTGATAATTCACCAGCGCGAACAGGATTATTAGATTTTGTTCAAAAATCGATCGGAACGCAATTTGTAATTCCGGTCTATCAACGTAATTATACATGGGGACCAAAAAAAGAAACATTGAAGTTATTAGAAGATATAAAAATGATTTTGGAGGGGAAAGATGATGTTCATTTTATGGGAATTATTATGTATTTACCAAAAAGTATTTCATTTAGTTTTCATCAGTTATTAATTGTGGATGGACAGCAGCGGTTAACGACTTTTTTTCTTATTTTATTGGCAATTAGAAAACGGGCGAGAGCAGATGGAAATGAGCAGTTAGCTGAAATCATTGATAATCAGTATCTCTATAATAAATATGTTGAAGATGAAAACAAATTACGTCTGAAGCCATTAGTTAGTGATGATGATGTCTATGGAAAGTTGGTATCGGGATTAGATTTTCAGTTGGTGGAAAATGATTTTTCATCAAATGTTTATCGCAATTTTGGCGAAATTGAGCAGTGGTTAAAAGGTGTTTGTGTGGATGCTTCATTAAATGATGTTATGCAAGCGCTCGATAAGTTGTATATTATTAGTATTCCACTATTAGATTCGGATAATGCCCAGCAAATTTTTGAGTCAATTAATTCTACGGGGGCACCGCTGACATCTGCTGATTTAATTCGTAATTATATTTTAATGAATTATACAAATGATTTGCAGGAGCATTATTATTTGACATATTGGAAAACCCTCGAATCCCTCCAGCCTGATTCATATAAATTAGAAGAATTTTTCCGCTATTATTTATCAATTAAAAATTATGTGATTCCTAATAAAAGAGATGTTTATACCGACTTTAAAGTATTTTGGGAGAAATCAACAGTAAAAACGGAGGCTAAATTAGTTGATATTATTAATTATGCCCGGTATTATAATGCTATTTTTGTTGATGAACACGAAAATGGGGCGTTAATGTCAATTTTATCAGATTTGAGAAAAAATAAAGTAGCACTCGTATCAACATTTTTAGTCGAAATGTATGGGCTATACGACACGCAGAAAATCACACTGAATACGCTAATTGATTTAATAAAAATTATCCAAGGTTATTTAGTAAGACGTTGGGTTTGTCATGTAGACACAAGTGCAATTTCGCGCTATTTTCCGTTATTATTAGCGGCTGTACTATCAGCATGTGATGGTAATTATGATGATATTGTAGCAAAAACAAAATATCATTTGGTTAATTTAAATAAAAGCAAAGGTTATTTTATGCCAACAGATGAGCAAATCGTGCAGTCTTTAGAAAATAATAATGCATATTTGATTACTTGTTTGCGAGGGTTATTAGATACAATTGAAAACTTTAATAACAATGCCCCTGTTGATTTAAGAAGCTTAAATGTCGAACATATTATGCCTAAAACAGCATCATCATATTGGTTGAAAAATAGTGGAGTGGGTGAACAAGATTATGATAAATATTGTAATCTAATTGGAAACCTAACATTATCAGCAATATTTGATAATAGTAAAATGGGTAACGGTGATTTTGAAATGAAAAAAGAACTGCTCAAAAACACTAATCATCTCCGCATCAATGAGAATGTTTTGAAACAAGATAGTTGGGGAAAAACGGATATAATCAGGCGAACAAATTGGATGATTGAGCAGATTATTTTGATTTATCCATATAATGAGCAAAAATAGAGCAAAAAGGGGGAGGATAGCAAAACAGTACTTGGCAGTATAATAATTTTTTGTTATAATGGTAAAGAAAAAAACAATGCAATGATAAAAAAGTAGTAGCAAGGAATGTTATCAAAAGAGAGAGAAGGATGCTGAGAACTTCTTATAAGAGAACTTGTGAATTCGTTTTTTGAGCAGCTTATGTAAGGCGTTTGCAAAAATAAGTCGGCAATCTCACCGTTATCGAGAGTTGAGCTAATATTGAGTTAATATTAGAAAATTGGGTGGTACCACGAACAACAATTCGTCCCATTATCTGTGTTTTTATGCGGATAATGGGACTTTTTTTAGGAAGGAAATGAAGTATGTTAAAACAAATAGAAGTAATTTATGGTCAGGCGAGAGATCAAATAGCAGCGATTGATAGCGTTGCACAGCTAGGACAGTTAGAAGAAATCCGCATTAATTTTTTAGGAAAAAAAGGACCAATCCAGGAAATAATGCAGCAAATGAGAAATCTTGTAAATGAGGAAAAAAAATTAGTAGGTCAACAGATTAATGTTGTTAAAACAGAGTTAGATAAGCTAATAGAAGCTAAAAAAGCAGCATTAGAAACACAGTTGCTTTTGGATAAGATGGCGGCAGAGTCAGTTGATATTACATTACCAGGGCTAAAAATTGGCGCAGCTACGAATTTTCATCCTTTAAATCAAATTGTTAGGGACATTGAATCCTTTTTTTCAACAATGGGATATGAGACAATTGTTGGACCAGAAGTTGAATTAGATTATTATAATTTTGAGGCAGTAAATATTCCTAAAGATCATCCAGCACGTGATATGCAGGACACCTTTTATATTAGTCCCGAGCAGTTATTAAGGACGCATACATCAGGTGTGCAAGCAAGAACATTGGAAAAAGCAGATGTTGGTAATTTTCCAATTAAGTTCATTTCTCCAGGAAAAGTTTATCGACGTGATGATGATGATGCCACTCATTCGCATCAGTTTATGCAAATTGAGGGGATGTATATTGGCGAAAATGTGTCACTTGCTGATTTAAAAGGGACGCTACAAGCCTTTGTTGATCATTTGTTTGGCGTAGGTCGAAAAATCCGTCTAAGACCCTCATATTTCCCTTTTGTTGAACCAGGAGTAGAAGTGGATGTTTCTTGTGCAAGTTGCTTAGGTGCAGGTTGTTCTGTTTGCAAAAAAACGGGTTATATTGAAATACTAGGTGCAGGTCTGGTACATCCAAGATTACTCGAAAAAGCAGGTATTGATAGTCGTAAATATAGTGGCTTTGCTTTTGGAATGGGACCAGACCGTGTGGCAATGCTAAAATATGGTGTTGAGGATATTCGTAATTTTTATACAAATGACATCAACTTTTTAAAGCAATTTAAATAGAAAAATCGTAGTGCTGTTCGGTTTATAGCACAGAGGACAAAATAAAGTATAATCAGCAGTGGGTACTTAGTTTTGGAGTCAAAACGGCACGTACGACTTAAAGGTGCATAGCGAGTACATCACTACAAAACGTCAATCTATATATCAAATAAAAATGCTATAAAACACTGGATAAAAGACAAGATATGAAGAGCCGTATGTGGGAAAATCTCACGTACGGTTCTGTGAGAGGTTAGTAGACTTTCTCTCACGAAAACAAAGAAATAAAAAAGAGAGCGAGGAAGTCGAGTTAGTCTACTTGACAAAAAAATATGTTGATTTCAAGAAAAATATTAGATGTTTTAGCGGGTATTGAAGGTGTCACAAATGAGGACTTAGATCATCAATTATCATGCTATGGTGGTTTGGAAGTCGAGGGGATTACGCCGGTAATTCCACCTAATAATTATGTTGTTGGTGAAGTTATTTCAGCAGAAAAGCATCCCGATGCCGATAAGTTACAAGTGTGTAATGTTTTAATTGGACCACAAACATTGCAAATTGTTTGTGGTGCACCTAATGTTGCACCGGGTAAGTTTGTCATTGTTGCAGTGGTTGGAACGATTTTACCAGGAGGAATGGAAATTCAAAGTCGTGATGTTCGTGGTATTACGTCAACAGGAATGCTGTGCTCGTTGCAAGAAATTGGCTTAGAAGAAAAGTTTGTTGATAGTCGTTACAAAGAGGGGATTTATTTATTTGAAGATGGGGCTGTTGAAGCCGGAATGTGTGCGATTACAGCCTTAGGTTGGGAAAAAGACGTATTTGATTTGAGTATTACGCCAAATCGAGCAGACTGTTTAAGTTATCGTGGGGTTGCTAATGAAGTAGCAGCTTTGTTTAACAATAAGACAGATAATTCATTGTTTAACAGGCCAATAATTAAAGGTACTTTCGAAGGCAGAGAAGTGATTAGCGAGATTGCAATAGATTGTCAAGAAGTGCATAGTTACACAATTAGAATATTTAAAGATCTTAAGATTATGCCCGCACCATTGTGGATGCAGAGTTTCTTAATTGCAACGGGCGTTCGACCAATTAACAATGTAGTTGATATTACAAATTACGTGATGCTCTTTTTAGGTTTACCACTACATGCTTTTGATGCCAATAAGTTAGCTGATGACAAAATGGTTGTTAGATTTGCTAAACCTAGTGAGCAAATTATAACACTTGATGGTAAAAAACGTGAGTTATCAGCGGAAGATATCGTAATAGCAACAAGAACAACGCCAATTGCTATTGCTGGAATAATGGGAGGGGCATCGACACAAGTTGATGACCAAACAACGAGTATTATTCTTGAGGCAGCTATTTTTAATGCTAGTCATATTCGTAAAACGGCAACTAGGTGTAATTTAAGAAGTGATGCAAGCGCAAGATTTGAAAAAGGTGTTGATTTATTATTACCAGAAATGGCGTTAAATATGGCCACAGAGTTATTAATTAAGTATGCATCCGCTACCGCTTCGATGCAAACGATGATTGCTAAAGAGGTTGTCTATGAGCCAAAAACAATTATGTTTACGCATGATCAACTTGTCAATAAAATTGGTGTTGATTTGACAACAGATGAAGTGGTAACAATTTTAGGACGCCTTAATTTTACGATTAACCAAGCGGGTGAAAACTATGAGGTAATTGGTCCATCATATAGAATTGATCTTCATATTTTTGAAGATGTTGCTGAAGAAGTAGCACGTTTATATGGATTTGATAATATTCCTAATAAATTACCATTAGATGTGGGAAGACCTGTATTTGTTACAGCAAAAAGAGTCATCGTTGATAAAATGCATCAAAAATTACAGGGGCAGGGGCTACAAGAGATTTTATCTTATACACTGGCTTCAAAAACGCGAGCAACTCTAGGAACATACAAAAATAAATTAGAGCCACTTGAAATTCTATATCCGTTGAATAATGAGCGTACAACATTAAAAGTAACAACGTATCAGTCGATAATTGATGTACTTCAGTATCATCGTAACCGTTTTTTTTCTGGAAGTAGATTTTATGAAATCACGGATTTATATGGGGCTTTGCAGTCTAAAACGGTTTTAGCTTTTGGGGCATATGGTGTGATTGAGGATTTACCATTACATGATGTGAAAATCACTGTGGATTATTTTAGTTTGAAAGGTATTGTTGAGCAAATCACGGCTGATGTTGCCACGATGATTTCTTATCAAAAGACAGAACATCCATTATTCCATCCTAATTTGGCAGCAGATGTTTATTTTGGTTCATGTTATTTAGGTACATTTGGTAAAATTCATCCAATACGGGCTAAAGCGTTAGATGTTTCTGAAGATTTCTACTTGGGCGAAGTATCGTTGGCTGAGATTATTACGAGCCTAACAGAGACAAATAAGCATAAAACAGCATATGAACAAATTAGTAAATTGCCAACAATTGAACGCGATTTGGCCTTTGTAATTGAAAGAAGTATCCCAGCACAAACATTAGTTACTAGTATTACGGAAGTTGCTGGTCCAGATTGTCAGGAGGTTATCATTTTTGATGTGTATGAGGGGAAAAACATTGAGCAGACGGAAAAATCAATTTCAATAAAATTTAGGTTTAATAATCGTAATAAGACGTTGACCAATGAGGCAGTTGATAAAATGGTTATGGAAATTTTAGTCCATGTGCGTCAAACGTGTGGAGCAATTGTTCGGGGCATAAAATACGAGAACGAAGAAGGATAGATATGTGGTATAATGGTGTCATAATTGCCTATTGATAGATAGGTTAGAAGAAAAGAGTGTGTGTTAAATGAGATTTGTTGATTTAATTGTAAAAAAAAGAGATGGTATTGCTTTAACAAAAGAGGAGATTACTTTTTTTATTAGGTCATATACGGCTGGAGATATTCCTGATTATCAGGTGAGCAGCTTATTGATGGCAATTTATTTTAAGGGCATGACAACACAAGAAATTTCTGATTTGACAATGGAGATGGCTTATTCGGGAGATGTCTTAGATTTAGCTGAAATCCTTGGAAAGAAAGCCGATAAGCATTCAACAGGAGGCGTTGGCGACAAAACGTCTTTAGTACTTGCCCCCCTTGTTGCAGCAGTTGGCACAAAAGTTGCTAAGATGAGTGGACGTGGATTAGGTCATACGGGTGGAACAATTGATAAATTAGAGTCATTTACAGGCTTTAATACGGAAATTACACAACGTCAGTTTATTGATCAGGTTAATAGTGTAGGTGTGGCAATTATTGGTCAAACGGGTAATTTAACACCCGCGGATAAAAAATTGTACGCTTTGCGTGATGTTACCGCAACAGTTAACTCTATTCCGCTAATTGCTAGCTCAATTATGTCTAAGAAGATTGCAGCGGGGAGTGATATTATTTGTTTAGATGTTAAAGTTGGTGATGGTGCCTTTATGAAAAATTTAGATGATGGTATTAAGCTTGCAAAGACAATGGTTGACATTGGAAAGACCTTGGGGCGGACAACACTTGCCTTTTTAACAAATATGGATGAGCCGCTCGGGTATAAGATTGGGAATGTTTTGGAAATTGAAGAAGTAAAGGAAACACTCGTTGGAAAAGGTCCTGCTGATTTAACAGAAATATGTTTAGAAATTGGTAGTTATATGGTTTTGCACTCTGGTGTAACAAAGACATTGATCGAAGCAAGAGTACTTTTGCAGAAAGCCTTAGAAGATGGTTCGGCATTAGCTAAGTTTAACCAATTTATTAGTGCACAATGTGGAAATCCGGAGCAGGTATTTGAAGAGGCTTTGCATAAAATACCAGTCTACCCACATGCTGGTGGGTTTGTTTCACATATTAAGGCGGAAGAAATTGGGATAGCAGCAATGGTACTTGGAGCTGGAAGAGAAACAAAAGAAGATGTAATTGACCACGCAGTCGGTTTGGAATTGTGTGCGAAAGTTGGTGACTTTGTGCACGTGGACAAGCCAATTGCTTATATTTATAGCAATGGAAAAGGAGAAAAAAGAGCACAGCAGTACGTTATTGATGCTTACATCCTGTCTAAAACACAAGTTGATCCATCGACATTGATTTATAAAATTATTGACTAAAAGAAAATAAGAAGTGGGTGGGAAAACAAATGGCAGCAGAGAAAACAGCAGATTACATTGTGCAATTAGAGCAATTTGAAGGTCCAATGGATGTGTTATTACATTTAGTTCAAAAAGCAAAAGTTAATATTATGGACATATCAATTGCAGATATTACAGAACAATACATTGCTTATATTGAGTCATTAAGAAAATTAAATTTGGAAGTAGCGGCGGATTATTTATTGATGTCAGCGCGCCTAATTGAAATTAAAAGTCGAATGTTATTGCCCCGGTTACAAGAAGAAGAAGGCATGGAAGTTGATCCAAAGCAAGAATTGATTGAAAGACTTTTGGAATACAAAAAATATAAAGATATTGTTTCAACATTTAGAGAATTTGAATTTGAGCGTAAGCAAGTATATTCAAAGAGCTTTAGTGATATTAGTGACTGGATTCAAGATGAAACAGTCCTTAATACGGAAAATAAGAAGGATGTATATCAGCTGGTTAAAGTTTTTGAAAAGATGTTAACAAGGCAGACGCTGGTAAGCCATCAAAGTGCAACAATGAAGCGGCAAGAAATTACAATTGAAGAGCAAATTGAACATATTGAGCAGCGTTTAATTAACGAGAGAGTTGTAAAGTTAACGTCTATTGTTGAAAATAAAGAGACGTCTTATATTGTAACAACGTTTTTAGCCTTACTTCAATTAGCAAGAATTCAAAAAATTTCAGTGACACAGGATGAAAATTTTTCCGATATATTATTAGAATTAATGGATGAAGCATCGATGTATAAGTAGGACAGAAAAGCTATTTGATAAAATGGGGCCTTAGGGTGGTGGGGCTTTTTTTTCTTTATATTGTAAGAGATTTATGATATAATTGCACAATAGCTTAAATAAAAAGGAGGCCAATTTAGTGGTGGAAATTAAACGAATTACAGCATTAGAAGGACTTTTATTTCTTGTTGGTGATGATGGTATCGAAAAAGAGCAGTTATTGGATATATTTGAGGGGGAAATTGCTTTATTAGAACAAACAATTGCTGAACTAACAGCGGTGTATAAGAAGAATCCTGATTCAGCTCTCCAATTACGGAAGTTTGGAACGAAATATAAATTAACAACTAAAAGCGAGCACACAGCATTGTACGAAAATTATTTTAGTACTATTTCGGTGCAGCAGCTATCAAATGCAGCGCTAGAAGTGCTGGCAATTATTGCTTATAATCAGCCAATTACACGCGCTAAAATTGAGGATGTTAGGGGGGTTAACTCGGATAGTGTTTTACGTAAACTCCAGATGTTTAATCTAATTGAAGAAGTTGGTCGTGATGAAGGACCAGGAATGCCGATACTATTTGGTGTGAGTGGGCATTTCTTAGATTATTTTGGTTTAATTTCATTAGAAGAATTACCAACATTAAAAATGACAACAATTGAGGAAATTAGAGAAGATGTTGATATCTTCATGACAAAATATCAAGAGCAAAGCGAACAAAAACTGGAAGATGAAGATTAATATTAAGGAAACGAGAGAAAAATAGTATGCATCCACAAATTGTCAAAGATAAAATAAGCATATTACCTGATAATCCTGGTTGCTATTTAATGAAAAATAAGCTGGGACAAATTATTTATGTCGGAAAAGCGAAAGTCCTAAAAAAGCGAGTAAAATCTTATTTTATTGGAGCACACCAAGGGAAAGTTCAGCGGATGATTGATGACATTTGTGATTTTGAATTAATTATAACTAAAAATGAAGCAGAAGCTCTTGTGTTAGAAAGCCAATTGATCAAAGCACATCAACCACGTTATAATATTTTACTTAAAGATGACAAATCGTACCCCTATATTGCTATTACGGAAGAATTGCATCCACGTTTAATTTTAACAAGAGCACCAAAAAAGAAATTCAAAGCCCTGTTTGGACCGTATGTTAGTGCGCAGGAAGCAAAAACCGTATTAGAAATTCTTAATTATATGTATCCACTAAGAAAATGCGTTAAATTACCTAATAAACTATGTTTATACTATCATATTAAGCAATGCTTAGGCCCATGTGTTTACCCCATATCACCTCAAATATATGAAGCAGATATCAAAGCAATTACAAATTTTCTTAAGGGAAACCCACATAAAGTTAAAGTAAGTTTGACAAATAAAATGTTATCTGCAGCAGAAAAATTAGAATTTGAACAAGCTCAGTCTTACAAGAAAATGCTTGAAACAGTAGAAACAATTTTTGCAAAAAAGGGAACACATCAAACAATAAAAGAAGATACTGACGTGATTAGCTACTGCTTCAATGAAGAACTTCTGGCGATGCAAATTTTTCATATTCGCGACGGTTCGGTTGTTGCCCGTGAAAGTGATGTTTTTGTTTATGATCAGACCGATGTTAGGGATGCGATCGAATCGTATCTATATCAATTTTATCACTCAAAAAGTGTGGTTTTGCCTAGAGCAATAATTACTGATGACATAATTACAACAAGTAGTTTAGCAACCGCAATAACAGAAATTAATTTCTATACTCCTCTAAGAGGGACGAAGAAGGATTTATTACTGTTTGCTTATGATAATGCTAAAAAGGCATTAGAACAAAAGAAGTTACTTGCTCAAAATACGTATAATATTACGCAAGGTGCTGTTGAAAAACTAGGAGATATCTTGAAAATAGCGCCACCGCATACAATTGAAATTATTGATACTGCTAATTTACAGGATACAAATATTGTTAGTGCTGTTGCTGTTTTTGTTAATGGTCTACCGAATAAACATGCTTATCGAAAATTTAAGATAATATCAACAACAGTGCAAGATGATTATCAATCATTGAGGGAGGTTGTTTATCGGCGGATGCAACGGAAAATTATGGAGGATAAACCAATGCCCGATTTACTGATTGTTGATGGTGGACTTGGGCATGTTAATGCGGCCAAAGAGGTCTTAGATTCACTTGATTTAACGGTGCCATTAATTGGACTAAGTAAAAATAGCAAGCATAGAACGGATGCAATTGTCACAACTACAGGAGCGAAAATTCCACTTAAGACAACAGATGTGGTGTTTAAATTACTCGGAAAAATGCAAGAAGAGGTGCATCGATTTGTGATTGACTATCACCGAAAAAAACGCATAAAAACAGCGTTTTCTTCCGAATTGACAAATATTCCTGGAATTGGCGATGCTAGACGTAATGAGTTACTTGCCCATTTTATTCATGTTGATAAAATAAAAACAGCAACAGTTACAGAATTAGAGCAAGTACTACCAGCGAATTTAGCCCAAAAAGTATATGGGTATTTTAAGACAAAGGATGATTTTAAATGATTGGAATAATTGATTCAGGTGTAGGAGGCTTAAGTGTCGTTTCTGAATTTATCAGGCAGAATAAGCAAATACCCTTTGTTTATTTAGGTGATAACAAGAACAATCCCTATGGAACAAAAAATAAAGAAGAATTACTAGGACTTGCCTTTAAGTTAATTGATTATTTAGTGGGAAATCATAAAATTGATACATTAATTATTGCTTGTAATACCCTTGTATCAGTGGCTTTAGCGGAAATTACGACGCGCTATCCACAATTGCATATTGAAGATATTTTGACACATGGAGCTATAGCAGCAACGATGAGCTTTAGCAATAATGTTAGCGTAATTGCTACAAAAATGACGGTTGCAACGAACGCCTATAAAAAGAAAATAACATCATTTTGTCCCGATGTGGTTGTTAGCCAATACGAAGCTCAAAGCTGGGTTCAATTAGTTGAAGAAGATCGTGTTGATTTAGCAGAACTTGAGCTGGTGGTTGATAAACTGGATTCAAAAACAGACATGGTTATTTTAGGGTGTACACATTTTCCTTTTTTGTATTGTGATTTGCGTAAGCTAATTGATCAGAGTATTCAAATAATTGATCCAGCAATTTCTTGTGTACAGCAGCTTGAGTATGGTATCGATTTGGAGTGGCAGGGGAAAAGCCTATTTTTAACAACTGGTTGTGAGCACAGTTTTAATCAGTTTATCAGTGCTAAAAAAATTGGAAATATGATAACCCCAATTAGGAAAATAGTTTTGGAGTAAGGAGTTTTTTTAAATGAGGAGAAAGATTTGGTTAGCGAGTACAAACGTGCATAAAAAGTACGAATTTGAACAACTATTGGGACCATTAGGCTTCGATATTCATACACCAGATGAATTGGATAATTATGCCGATGTCGCGGAAACAGGAACAAGTTTTAGCCAGAATGCAAGGTTAAAAGCAGAAGCTTTGTATGTAAGGACAAAACAGGCGGTGGTTGCCGATGATTCTGGTTTATCAGTGCCTGTTTTAGCGGGTGCACCCGGAATTTTCTCTGCTAGGTATGCAGGTGATGGAGCTAGTGACCAGCAAAATCGACGGCGTTTATTAAAGCAGATGGAAGGATTGGAACAACGAGAAGCAAGGTTTACTTGTGCACTTGTTTTTATTGATGATATGGGTGCAAATAATACTTATATTGGTCATTGTGACGGTAATATTTTATTGCGGGAAATGGGTGTTAATGGTTTTGGTTATGATTCCATTTTTTTTTCAACGGTTTTAAATAAAACGTTGGCTGAGGCTAATGATGATGAGAAAAATCGTGTAAGTCACCGTGGGAAAGCTGTCAGCTTATTGCTGGAGCACTCATTTTTTGCACCTAAATTAAAAAGGAGATGATTGTTGATGAGGACACTAGTTGTGTATAACACACGAGGAATGGTTGCCCCTTTGGATTTATTGCGGAAAAGGCATTTAGAACATTGTGATTTATTTGTTCATTGTGGGAACACAATGGTTGATTATACGAATGAATTTATTGCCGGATATGTTGTTATCCGTGGAAATGATGATTTTGATCAACATTTTTTACGTGATTATGTGATTGAGGTTGAGGATAAAAGGTTGCTAATTATGAATAATATTGATTTTCGCGGAGAAGAAGGCTTAACTCGATTATCTGGATTTGTTGAATTTTTAGCGGATAAAATGGATATTGTAATTTGTGCAACACAGCAAGATGGGTCGGCTTTTGTTAAAAATGGTATCCTATATGTTTGTCCAGGGGATGCAAATGTTCCGCAAATTAATACCTATGCAATTATTGAAACAGAAGAAACGGGAACAAGGGTATCCCATTTTGATATTGGAACGGGTGAGTTGAAAAAGACTAAATTCTTTGAAGTGGAGGTATCTAAATGAGTGAATATATGATGGAGAAAATGCAAGAAATATTTGCTATTGATAGTCCAACAGGGTACACACAGGATGCAATGGACTATTTAACTAAAGAAGTTTTTGCTCTAGGATTTATCATGAAACGAACGCGAAAAGGCAATGGATATGTTGAAATAGTGGGTGCCAACAATAAATATGTGAAGGGATTTTCGGCACATATAGATACATTAGGGTTTATGGTTCGGTCAATTTCAGCTGAGGGAAAACTTAAGCTAACAACACTTGGAGGAGTAATTATCCCAACAGTTGATGGTGCTTACTGTAATATTTATACTCGGGATAAGCGTGTCTATACCGGAACGATATTATCAACTTCACCAGCAAGTCATGTCTACCCTGATGCAACAAGCGCACCGCGAATTGAGTCAACAATTGAAGTAAGAATTGATGAAGTTGTTGATACTAGAGCGGATGTATTAGCATTAGGAATTCAAGTAGGCGATTTTGTCTGTTATGATCCGAAAATGGTGATAACGAAAAGTGGTTTTATCAAATCACGATTTATTGATGATAAAATATCAGTGGTGATCCTACTGGAGCTCTTAAAAAAAATTGCCGCCGGTCATATTATTCCGCAAACAACAACTATGTTTTTATTTTCAGTTTATGAAGAAGTTGGTCATGGAATGTCATGGTTACCAGCAATGGTAGATGAGTTAATTTCTGTTGATATGGGGTGTATTGGACTTGATTTATCTTGTAGTGAATATGATGTCTCTATTTGTGCTAAAGATAGTAGTGGGCCATATGATTATGGTATTACATCTAACTTGATTGCGTTAGCAAAGGAACATAGTCTACCATATGCGGTTGATATTTATCCACAATATGGTTCTGATACTTCAGCAGCGTTACGTGGTGGAAATGATATTAAAGGAGCGCTGATTGGCCCAGGTGTACACGCGAGCCATGGAATGGAGCGGACGCACATGAAGGCTGTGGTGGCAACACTTGAATTATTAGGATACTACATTGAAGAAATTAAGGAATAAGGTGCTGAAATTAATTACAGCCCTTTTTTTTAAAAAAACACTGTAATTTAATTGACAAAAGCTCGCTTTTTTGGTATTATTATTCTTGTAGGAAAAACGCAGTCGTGGTTTAATGGTAGAACAGAAGCTTGCCATGCTTCGGGCGGGGGTTCGATTCCCCTCGATTGCTCCAAATGTAAACATCCCCCTTAGAAATAAGGGGTTTTCTTATGTCATTTTTTGTTTCGAACATAATCCTCCCCCTCTTTGATCAACTTTTCTAGCTATAGTTTTAATTCTTTTTTTGTGAAAAAAAGTTTATAATTTAAAAATGCTGAAATTAGCGAAAAGAAAAGTAGGTGTAAAAAGCATTGTTTCTCTTTCTGATAATAAAATGAAATAAAGGGGAGTGAGGGGATAAAAATTAAATTACTGCGATCGCTCTAATAAACAAGCACCAAAAATTTTGTTAACAGATTAAAAAGGAAAGCGCTAGATAGTGATAAATTCTCTCTTTATTTTATAACCAATGAGGACATTACCTTCTTGGTTATAAAATGGTTGACACAACTACAAGTATCTGATAAACTTAAGTAGAAAGCAAAAATGGAATTAAAAATGTTTGTAAAATAGAGCAAAGTGAACTAAAATAAAGGAGAGATTATCTTGGCAAAGAAAAATGAATTCAAGAAAATAGAGATAGGGACAGATAAAAATTCAAAAGAAAAAGCGCTCGAAGATGCAATGAAGAAAATTAATAAAGAGCATGGTGTAGGTGCAATTATGCTAATGGGCGACAAACCACAAATGAAAATTGAAACAATTTCAACGGGTTCAATGCTGTTAGATGAGGCCTTAGGAGTTGGTGGGATACCAAAAGGCAGAATTATTGAAATTTATGGACCAGAAAGTGGAGGAAAAACAACCACAGCACTTCACGTTGTCGCTGAAGCACAGAAAAATGGTGATAAGGTTGCCTTTATTGATGCAGAGCATGCACTAGATCCAGAGTATGCTGAAAAACTAGGAGTGGATATTAAAAATTTATTCGTATCACAGCCGGATACGGGTGAGCAAGCACTAGAAATTGTCGATATTTTAGCTAAAAGTGGATCAATTGGGCTAATTGTTGTTGACTCGGTGGCCGCACTAGTACCGCGTGCAGAAATTGAAGGAGATATGGGAGATGCCCATGTTGGATTACAAGCAAGATTAATGTCACAGGCACTAAGAAAATTAGCAGGAACAGTAAATAATGTGAAGACAACAATAATTTTTATTAATCAACTGCGTGAAAAAGTAGGAATTGTGTATGGAAATCCGGAGGTAACTCCAGGAGGAAGAGCATTGAAATTTTATTCTTCTATAAGGTTAGATGTTAGAAAAGGCGAGTTAATCAAAGTTGGCGATAAAGTCGTAGGTAACGTCGTGAAAATAAAAGTTGCTAAAAATAAAGTTGCATCACCTTTTAAAGTTGTAGAACTTGAATTAACGTATGGTGAAGGCTTTTCACAAGTAGGGGAACTATTATCGCTTGCTGTGCAAAAGGACATCGTCGAAAAAGCAGGGGCATGGTATGCATACAACGGCGAAAAATTAGGTCAAGGAAAAGAAAATGCTAAGGCAACAATAATACAACAAGGACTTTTTGAGGAAATCAAGGCTAAGGTTTTGGCAGCAAGTAATCCAGCCAAAGAAGAAACTAAAGTAGAGGAAGAAACAGTAAGTTAATTTTAAGATAGTGATGCAGCGGAAAAGATATTATTTTTACCGCTGCATCGCTTTTTCTTTTCTGCAAATATATCTTATAAACAGAGCTGTAAATATGATATAATAAGGAATATATTATATAAGGAGGAAATGAAAATGACAACAGTAATGCTAGTTGTAATTCCCAGGGGTGCAGGAGCAGGTTTTGCTGGGAGACCGCTAAAAAATATTATGAGTGGAAATCTTTTATTAGCCGATGGAACAGAAATACCGGTGAATAATGATATTTTTACAGCAGTTGAAATTGGGCAAGTTGCGGTAATAGACGGAAAATCATATATAATCAATAAGATTAGTGTTATCACACAAGGAATGGGTAAAATTGTTCTTGAACCACAAGAATAAGAAATAAAGAGGTGTAAGGAGATGTCATTTTTAGTGTTAGTTGCTGTTATTACGTTAATGCTTGTTTTACCAACAGCATTTATTAAGCAGAAGCATAAATTATATGTCAAAGAGATGGAAAAGACAATTACAATTACAACAATTGATAGTCTTAGAATCAGCGACATTAAAAAGGCAATGGTAGAAGCCGATGAAATACTTCGAACAAAAGCAATTAGAGAAATGAATTATAATTATTTTGTTGAGTATTTTACTGAACAACTAATACAATCAATTAATACTTCATCAAGCACACGTGATGAGAAATTGACAAGACTTATGCATGCTAATGAAGTCCTAACAATGAATTTTAAAGTTGTGGGACTAAAAAGGTTAGCGTCAGCAATTGAGGTTTTAACTGGTGATGTCATCTTATAGCTAACTATAGGTTGCTTTATCGCGTTATTTTAAAGCGCTAGTTGCAGAAACATAAGCCCATTTTAATATTAATACAGACAGAGGAGAAAATTATGAATTTAACGTATACTACTTTTTATGGTGAAACACCCGACTATTTTACTGATGCGCTTAGCGTAAGAGATACTGTTTTTCATTTGGAACAAGGATATGCTCGTGAAATTGACCATGATTACATGGATAAAATTTCATGGCATGTTGTTTGCTATGATGGTAAAAATCCAATTGGAACGGCACGGTTATATGAAAATAGAACAGAAAATGGGTTTGGTATTGGACGTGTGGCTGTAGAGCAGAACTATCGAAATAAAAGCATTGGTTTAGACTTAATGCAGTTTTTATTATCAAAAGCGACAGTGATTGGTAAATACAGGCAAATAATATTACATGCACAAGTTCATGCACAGTCATTTTATGAGAAGCTTAATTTTGTTGCCGAAGGTGAGGTGTTTTTGGAAGATGGACAGCCACATATTACAATGAAAATGACGCTTAAATTACGCGGGTTTGAAGTAGCAAAAGGCTTTGAGACTGAAAATATTCTTTTACCAGTAAGGAAGACGAGACAATCAGCTGGCTATGAT
This sequence comes from Culicoidibacterales bacterium, assembly GCA_051652245.1. Lineage (GTDB taxonomy): Bacteria > Bacillota_I > Bacilli_A > Culicoidibacterales > Culicoidibacteraceae > BHER01. The sequence continues at coordinate 20,525 of JBOFTV010000075.1, forward strand.
CTAGCTTTAAGTGAGGGACTTGTTATCCCTGCAAGAACAACTAAACTAGGTAAAACGGGGTTGAAAGCGTATATGCAAGAAGATGAAGTCCTAGAATTACATATTAGATCATCAGTGGCGATTAAGCAAAATGTGTGGTGTGCTAATAATGTTGGGATTGTTGATGCGGATTACTATAGTAACCCGGACAATGATGGGCATATTATGGTGCCATTATATAATGCAAACGATACAGAAGTAATCTTAGAAAAAGGTGATCGCGTTGCTCAGGGAATATTTAATAAATATTTAACAATTGATGGTGAAGAGCTATCATCGATAGAAACAAGAGTGGGTGGATTTGGGAGTACTGGTAAAACTGACTAAAGGAAGTGTTAACGATGAAGTTGAAATGGGCAATAGTTGGTTATGGTGAAATTGGTGTAAAATTCGGAAAAGTCTTAATGAAAACTGATAGTCTAATTGCTGTGTATAGTAGAAATGGATTAGGTTCAAATAAACAAGAAAATCTAACTAAGGACGTTACTGTCTATACAGATTATGCTGAAATGTTGTGTGAGGAAAGTATCGATATTATCTATATCGCTTCACCAAACAGCGCCCATTTCGAAGCTGTAAAGCAGGCTTTACTGGCTAAAAAGCATGTGCTTTGTGAAAAAGCAATTGTGGGAACGAAAGCAGAAATCAGAAAATTAGTAACACTTGCAACACAACAAGAGTGTATTTTTGCCGAAGCAATGACTATTTTCCATATGCCACTATACCAAGAAATAAATAGGCAAATTGAGAGCGGAGTTATTGGTTCCATCCAAAACATATCGGCTTATTTTGGTACAGTTAAGCCATTTGATATGAGTAATCGCTTTTTTAACAAGGAGCTTGGGGGTGGTGTGATGTTAGATGTTGGAACATATGCTTTGAGTTTTCTTCAAATGTTTGTAACACCAGCTTTCAAATTAGAAAAAAAAATAATAACAACCGAAGTAAGTGGTATTGATTCAGCAGTCGTTTCCATTGTAAAAAGTGGGGATATCACGGGTATAATTAATCTGAGTTTTAAAACTTATTTTCCTAAACTAGGTGTGATTTCTGGAAAAGATGGCTATATCGAGGTTAATAATTATCCACAAGGACAAGAGGCAAAAATTGTATTGCGAACAGGGAAAATGCGATATATTAATATACCATGTGCTAGTGCGTTTGCTTGTGAAAAAGAAGCGATGGAAGCTGCTGTTACAACAGGCAATGTGCAAGCATTACACCTTCAAAAGTCAGTACAAGTAATTGAACTGATTGATGATATTTTAACTAATAAACAGGGATGATAAAAAGAAAAGAGGATTTCGAATGAAAATACTATTATGTAAAAAAGCTATGTATGCAACAATATTAATAGAAATAATTGGCATTGTGTTGTTTAGTTGGTGGCTTGTTCTTCAGGTTCATATAATGACAACAAATGATGTCGCAATTATGCTTATTTCTAAATTACTAGAGCCATATTTACAAATAAATGTTGGTGATATCTATCAGAAAATAATTGAAATTCCGTCGAAAGTGGAGCTAGTGCGCAGTGGGATGAGCATTATCTTTTTTCAAGGGGTGGCAGGAATAAGCTTCTACTTGTATAATAAAAAGCAAGCTGTTATTCCAGGAGTGATCATGTTTTCCGCGCTGGTAACGCTATTAATTGGTCAAGTTATTAGGACGCCGATACTTTTAAATGAAAGTATTGGAAATATTTTTTTAATAAAAACGATTATTGTTTTTGCTTTAACTGCCGCGCAAATTGCGCTATTTAGTTATATTGTAGTAACAGAATATAAGGAAGCGAAAATTGTAGTCCCAATGCTAATTGAGAGGCAAACAGTGCAAAAACTAGTTAAAATTAGCACGTCAATATTTTTGATTTTTGGTCTGTCAACATTATTAATTATCGTAGTTTCATATTTTATCGGTCAACAAGAAATTGTAAACCTTACCTTAGTGCCAAGTTTTTCACTCAGTGATAAAATTCCTGATGTAATTGAATTTGCTCTGCCTAATAGGCTGGCATATATTGTTAGAATCACCGGTGTAGGTATTCCTGCGACGATAAATATTGCTCCACTTATTAAAAATATTTCTTTTATTCAGTGGGACAGTGCAATCTTTAATACTTATATAAACCAATGGTTATTAACGCAGTTAAATCAAATTGTCTACCCCATTATCAGACTATATGGCATTGGGACAGTGCTGATGGTCTTGGCTTATGTCAGCCAAAAAGTAACAGCATATCACAATAATAAGCATAGAGGACAGCTTTTATTTATGCTAGGAATATATCTTTTTAGCTTCTTTTGGTCACTAGGATCGGTGCCAATTATTTACTGTTTTGCTGTAATAATTGGTTTATTTGCTACTGCTTTTTGTATACTAGAGCATTGGAGTGAACTAGTTGCTACAAAAGCTGAGGTGGTAAAAATATCAACACCTAAGGCAGCAAGTAAAAAATAATGATAAAAGGTTCACTACATTTTGTAGTGAACCTTTTATCATAGGGTTGCAGTTAGCTCTTGTAATAATTCTTTGACGGAGTAGAGGCGATCAACACGCCAGCCATTAGCTCCGGTAAAAAAGAGACCAGTTTCTCTAATTCCATCGCGAGCATCGGCAAGAGACTCAGCAATACAGTAGCCAACACCGCGGGCACCAATACCTCTTTGGCAAGGGGCAACACAGTTAGCATAGCAACGAATACTCGGATCGGGTTTTAAATTTTGAATAAGCGGAGTATTGAAGGCACGTCCAGGGTAACCCACGGGGGAACTAACAATTTTAATATCTTCTTTTTTGGAATCAATCATAATTTGTTTAAGAACATCGCTTGCATCACATTCATGTGTGGCAACAAATCTTGTACCCAGTTGAACAGCATCAGCCCCAAGAGCCTGAAACTTTTGAATATCTGCTGTATCCCAGACACCACCTGCTACAATAATTGGGAAGTCCCCCCAGTTATTTCTTTCTGCAATAACACCAGGTAAAATGGACTCCAATTGATGCTCAGGAGCAAATAATTCTTCATATTTTGCACCTTGATGGCCCCCGCTTTTTGGTCCTTCAACAACAACAGCCCCAGGTAGTCTACCTGCCTTTTTCCAGCGGTGGCAAATGACTTTTAGTGCACGTCCAGAAGATACAATAGGAATAATTTCAACGCTAGGATGGTCAACCACAAGACTTGCAAGATTTAGGGGGAGTCCCGCACCAGTTACAATAATATTTGCACCCGCAGCAATTGCATCGGCAACAACACGATTATAATCATTGATAGCATATAAAATATTGCAGGCAAGGGGTTTATCTCCACATATCTTGCGCGCATTTTTAAAGATGACACGGAGTGCCTTAGCGGAAAAGGTACTTGCCACACCAACAGGTCTTGCTTTGTCTCCATGTGTATTTTTAGCATATTTCCCATTTTGATAAATGCCTGTTCCAATAGCGCTAATTGTTCCTAATCCGCCATTAGCAGATACGGTACCAGCAAGTTGGTCCCAACTAATTCCTAATCCCATTCCACCTTGAATAATGGGGAGGTCAATTTTATATTGTCCAATTTTAATTCCATTCATACATGTTCCTACTTTCTATTTTAAGTTAATTTAGTCATAAATCATCTTAAAATAAGCTAGGTGCTCGAATAGCAATAGAACCGGTAAAATCAATTAATGACTTCAGTATCTTCAGTATTGCAGCACTAATTGTATTATTTAAAAGGGGGAGAAGTAGCAATAACGTTTTTTGCTCACAATTTTTGGTATATTCATTGTATTTTTTACCAAGATAGTTAATTAGTGTATTATGCTGAAAATACTTCGTTAAGTGAATATATGTTTGATTAATTTTGCTACTATAGGCTGCGAGGGCATTAGAAGTATTACTTGAATATTTAAGCCAGCTTGCATGAATGTAAGCAGAAAATGCATTGACAAGCAGGACATCTTTAAAAACAAATGTTGCAAGCAGCGTCATTGCCCATAGGTACCGAATCATCAAATCCCTCCTTCCAAATAGTAAGATAAAACAAGTATAGCACATTCTAACAAAGATAAATACGCATCATAATTCGTAAAAAAAAGCAGCCCTCCATAAAGAGAAGAGATGCTTGAAATCCTATTTGCTATTAAAATGATTAATAATGATATCAGAAATTTGTTTGCTGGAAGTTCCATCGCCATAGGGATTAGAAGCACTGCTCATTGATTGATAAACAGCATTGTCAATTAATAACTCTTTACAAAGAGTGTAGATGTTTTCTTGTTTGGTTCCAACAAGTTTTAGTGTTCCAGCAGCGACCCCCTCTGGTCGCTCGGTTGTATCGCGCATAACTAAAACGGGCTTTCCAAGTGAGGGTGCTTCTTCCTGAATTCCACCACTATCTGTTAGAATAATGTGTGCCTTATTCAAGAAATTATGAAAGTCAATCACTTCTAGTGGAGGAATTAATTTAATTCGAGGGTGATTTGCTAGAATCGATTCTGCTGTTTCCATAACTAGAGGGTTAAGATGAACGGGATAAACAACTTTAACATCCGGATGTTCTTCAACAATTTGCTTAATTGCCCTGAACATATTTTGCATTGGTTCGCCTAGGTTTTCACGACGATGAGCCGTCAATAAAATTAATTTATCATCCCCAAGCCAATCAAAAATAGGGTGTGTATACTTTGGATTGATTGTAGTATGCAGCGCATCAATGCCAGTGTTTCCTGTAACAAAAATAGTTTGGGCTTTCTTTCCTTCTGCTAATAAATTTGCTTTTGATGTTTCAGTAGGTGAAAAGTGCATTGCTGCAACTAGTCCCACGGCCTGACGATTATATTCTTCGGGAAAAGGGGAATAAATGTCATGTGTTCTAAGTCCAGCTTCAACATGCCCAACAGGAATTTGTAGGTAGAATGCGGCTAAAGAAACGGCAAATGTTGTTGATGTGTCACCGTGGACAAGGACAATATCAGGTTTTTCTTGTTCTAAAACAGGTTTAATGGCCAATAAAATATTACTTGTGACATCAAATAATGTCTGTCCTTGTTTCATAATTGATAAATTATAGTCGGGTGTGATGTCAAAAACTTGGAGCACTTGCTCAAGCATTTGTAAATGCTGTCCTGTTACACAAACAATCGTTTCAATATCAGGTCTATTTTTCATTTCTAGGACTAAAGGGGCCATTTTTATTGCTTCTGGTCTCGTGCCAAAAGAGAGGAGAACTCTGATTTTTTTTTCCATTTTTATCGCTCTTTCTTTTTTATACTTTTTATTAATATTATCTACTAATAATTATAGTGAAACAAAGCAGTAGAGTCAATCTAAAAAAAGTTAGCTATTAAAAAAACAGTAAATAAAGAAAAATGAGCTTAAACATGATATAATAATGGTGATAGTAAAAGTTAAGGAGAAACAAAACAGATGACGAAAAAAAAAAACATAGCAATAGTATTGATTATTTGTGCTATTTTATTTGATCAATTAACAAAGTGGCTGGCAGTGACTTTGTTAAGCAGTGAAACGATTACAGTAATTGAAGGCTTTTTTGAATTACGTTTACTCTACAACACAGGAGCCGCTTTTAGTATATTAGCAGATGCGAGATGGTTTTTTGTGGGAATCACAATAATTATTTTGATTATGGGGTGGAACTATTATCTTCGCTATATGGAGGAGTCTCTCTATTTTTATATTGGTGGTGTTCTCTTTTTTGCAGGAACTATGGGGAATTTCATTGATCGATTACTATTTGGAAAAGTCACCGATTTTCTATCGTTTATATTCGGATCATATCATTTTGCAATATTCAATATTGCAGATACATACTTAACAATTAGCATTGTTATTTTAGGTGTGGGACTGTTTATTTACGAACGAAAATTAGGTATTAAAGGAGAACATGATGTTAATAAATGAGACAACAGAAAAATTTGAAGTTACCGAGGAAAACAAGCAGCGTATTGATAAAGTATTACATCATATGTTTCCCGAATTTTCACGAAAATATTGCCAAGAATTAATCCAAGAAGGGTTAGTTTTTGCTGATGATAATCTAATTAAAAAAAGTAATCAAATCGTTAAAAGGGGTGATATAATCACTTTTACAAAGTTACCCGAGGTATCACTTGATATTGTGGGTGTAGATTTGCCCTTAGATATTGTATATCAAGATGATGATGTAATTGTCATCAATAAAGCAATTGGAATGGTTGTTCATCCAGCACCTGGACATTATGATGATACGCTAGTTAATGCCTTGATGTACCATGTTAAAGATTTATCAACAATCAATGGTGTTATTAGGCCAGGAATAGTCCATCGAATTGACAAAGATACAAGTGGTCTATTGATTGTTGCTAAAAATAATAGAGCACATGTTTTATTATCAGAGCAACTAGTAGATAAAACACTATCGCGAAATTATATTGCACTAGTTCATGGAGATGTTAAAGAAACAAAATTTACAATTGATGTTCCCATTGCCCGTGCTGTGCATGATCGCAAGAAAATGGCAGTGACACCTGAAGGAAAGCATGCTGTTACGCATGTTACTGTACTCCAACGATTTCATAAATATACCTTGATTTCTTGTCAATTAGAAACGGGACGGACACATCAAATTCGTGTGCACATGAAATATATCGGATTTCCAATTGTTGGTGACCCACTGTACACAAATAAGCAAAATCCATTTAATCTTACGGGGCAATTTTTACATGCTGCAGAACTTCAATTTGACCATCCAACAACAGGCAAAAGACAAGTGGTAGAAACAAAGATACCAGCTAAATTTCAAGAAATAATTAGTATTTTGGAACAATAAATAAAGGAGCGATACTTATGAATGTCGGGAAAATAACAGTTAAAATAAACATTACAACAGGGCTAATTATTGCTTTTATCCTTGTCTATATTATGCAATTAGTCATAGGAAATAATCAAATTATTACAGCATTTGCGATGAACGGAACACGAGCTTTTAACATGGGTGAGTATTATCGCATGTTGACAAGTGGCTTTTTGCATGGTAGCTTTTTACATTTGTTTATGAATTCATCATTTATTTTTACTGTTGGTAATATTGTTGAAGAAATGATCGGGAAAACGCGATATATTTGCTTAGTCATTGCAACGATGATTTCAGCAAGTATTGCAGTAGGAATTTTGGATATTGTGCAAGCCAATCAAACACTTACTTTAGGGGCAAGTGGTTTTGGATTTGGTCTAATTGGCTTAATTGTTGGTTTTGCAGTGATGTATCCAAATCGTTATTATAAGGGGCTTGCAATCAATATTCTGTCAAATGTCTTCTTATATGCGATTGTCTATGTCTTTATTATAAACATTAGCTGGATTGGTCATTTTGGTGGTTTTGTTGGGGGCTTGATTACCGGATTGGTCCTCAATGCTTTTTTTAGAAAAGAAGAATGGTAGAATAAGAGGGGGAAAAACAAATGATTTTTGATATTATAATTTTAGTTTTATTGCTGGTCTTTTTATTTAATGGGTATAATAAAGGACTTGTAAGTATTTTACTAGCCTTGGGGTTATACGCAATTTCATTTTTGGTGACAATATTTATTAATAGTCAGTACTTATTATTTGATTCGCTGATTGGTATGTGGGTACAAGGTCTAATTATTTATATTTTGCTACTCGTCTTATCAAACACAATTGTCAAGGCAATTGATTTTGAGGAGCTTGCAATCATAGGCGTCTTTTCCAAAATTTTAGGGGCAATATTCTATGGTGCGATTTTTATGGCAATTGTTTCATTTGTTGTATTGGTCTACCTAAGCTTGCCAAACGCGGGTCAGGCAATGGATTTTATTGAAAATTCATACTTGGTTAGCTGGCTAAAAAATATCTTTTAATGTAGTGGAAATAGGTCATTTAAATAAATGGTCTATTTTTTTTAGGATGCTGTTCATTCTAGTAGTAGTTTGATATAATATAATTAATAAAGAAAAAGGTGGTTATCGATATGAGTAATATGCAGGCAACATGGACTGAAATTTGGGGGGCTATAACAAGAGCGGAAACAATAAAAATATATCGGCATGTAAATCCTGATCCTGATGCCTATGGTGCACAATTTGGACTTGCTCAAATGATTAAAAACAATTTCCCCCAAAAAATGATAGAAACTCCGGGTCAAAAGGTGCCAAGACTGGGTTTCATTTATGAAAATTGGGTCTTTGAAGAGGACATCACAACAAAAGATACATTAATTATTGTTGTTGACACAGCAAATCAAGAGCGAATCGATGGTCAAATTGACTTAACCAGTAAACAAATAATTAAAATAGATCACCATCCCAATAAGGAATCATATGGCAGTCTTCAATATGTTTGTGAACAAATGCCGGCAACTTGCTCAATTCTACTGAAGCATTTCATTGAAATGGAACAAAAGGGGATTGCCCAGATATCGACAGAAGTACTTGAAAAATTATATGTAGGTATTTTAGGAGACACGGGTAATTTTTCGTATGGATTAGGGCTGAATCAAGCATTTTTCAAGGATGTTGGTTACCTATTTGAACGTATTGATCAAAAGCAAGTTCTCCACCAATTCTTCAGGAAAACAATGGAGGAAGTTAAGTTTAAAGGCTATTTTGCTTCAATAATTGAACAAGCGTCCGCCGATTTTTATGTTGTTGAATTTACAAGCCAAACAGTGCAAAAAGCGAGTGTATCACTAGATTTTGCCACAAGTTTAGTTAATGTGATGGGAGAAATTTCAGGAGCGGAAGTCTGGGCTACTTTTTGTGAAGATTTTGAAAATGAAAATATTCGCTGTAGTCTAAGGTCAAGATATCAAGATATTTCCAAAGTAGCAGAAAAATTTGGTGGCGGTGGGCACAAAAATGCGTCTGGTGTCAAAGTCAAATCATGGGAGGATGTAAAACAAATTAAGCAGGCTATAAAGGAGCTGTTAGAAAATAATGTTTAAAGAAATAATTGCTTTTCAGAGTGTTTATAGTTTGTTACAAAGTACAATTACAATCCCGATGATGATTGAATATGCGGCTAAAATGAATTGCTCACGGTTATTAATTGCAGATATAAATAATATGTCGGGAGTCATTGAGTTTTATGATCGGTGTGAAGCCAATAAAATCAAGCCTTATATTGGTCTCCAATGTCATTATCAGGAAAACATAATAACATGCATTGCTAAAAGTAAAGAGGCATATACCTCTTTAAATCGTGTGTGTAGCCAATTAAATGCAACAATAAAATTAGCGGATATTGAAATTTTTTCATTGTTAGAAGATGTTGTTTGTATTGTTGAGCAGGCCCGTATAGAGGTAATTAATAGCATCAAAGTAAATGAGAAAAATGAGGTGTTCTTCTCCCAAACGGCGGATTGTAGGAATACTAATCAAAGTGAAGCTAAAATAATTCCCTTCATGATAATTAATCATCTTGAACAAAAAGATGGATATACATTGGAGATGCTGCATGCTATTGATAGACGTGTTGAAGTAACCAATTTAGTTGATTATACGCCGCTAAATTTAGTTGGTAGCAAGAAAACAGTGCTGCCATTATTGCAAGACAAATACCCTAAAATATTTGACTTTTCCCAACAACATTTACCGCTTTATCAAGGAACAGTTGCCCAGAAGCAACAGCTCTTTAAAACACTGTGTAACAAGGGACTAGAAAAAAGATATGGAGCAAAAATTAATAAAACACATATAGAGCGCTTGGCAGAAGAGACAAGCGTAATAGTGGAAATGGGGTTTATTGACTATTTTTTGATTATTTGGGATGTCATGAAATTTGCTAGGAATGAGGATATTATCATCGGTCCTGGTCGTGGATCGGCTGTGGGATCAATTGTTTCCTTCGTTTTGGGTATCACGAAAATTGATCCACTCGAGCACCAACTACTCTTTGAACGCTTCCTTAATAAGGACCGAAAAACCTTGCCTGATATCGATATTGATGTTGAGGATGCAAGGAGAATAGAAATAATTGAGTACTTAAAGGTTAAATACTCAATTGCTCATGTTGTTCAAATAGGAACGTTTGGAACATTTGGGGCAAAATCAGCAATTCGTGATTGTGCTAAGGCATGTGGGTACCCCCCCGATAAAACAGCGCAGCTTGTAAAACAAATTATTTTTTCGCAAAAAACAATTAGGCAGAATATCGCAGAAAATCCGGTAATTGAAAAAATGATGACGCTTCATCATGAAATAGCACAAATCATCAAATTGGCGGAAACAATTGAGGGCTTTCCGCGTCACTTTTCAACACATGCAGCGGGTGTGTTATTAACAAATCAACCAATTACAAATCATCTAGCAACAATTGAAATTGAACAAAATGTTTTAGTTACACAGGCAACAATGAAGTACTGTGAACAAATTGGGCTGTTAAAAATTGATTTTTTGGGGCTTAGAAATTTATCGGTTATTCGGAATGTTGCCAAGAAGATAGAACCAAATAAAGCAATTGTTACTTTTATTGAACAGGATATTCAGCTTCAAGATAGTAAAACTTATAAGTTATTAGAAATGGCAGAAACAGCTGGAATTTTCCAATTAGAATCCAAAGGTATGCGCCAGATACTAAAAAAATTTCAGATAAAAAGCTTTGATGACATTACGACAGTTATCTCGCTCTATCGACCTGGTCCAATGCAGTTTATTGATGAATACATCGAACGAAAAAATAATAATAAACCATACACTGATATAATGCCAGAGACACATGAAGTGCTAAAATCAACTTATGGAATTATGGTATACCAAGAGCAGATTATGAAAATAGTACAAGTTGTTGGTCAAATGTCATTAGCGGATGCCGACACATTTAGGCGTGCAATTGCTAAAAAGAATCTCACGTTATTAACCGCACAAAAGCAGAAGTTTCTAAGGGGAGCAGAGCGACAAAACATTTCACCTGAAAATGCGCAAAAAGTGTTTGCTGAAATAATTGCCTTTGCTAATTACGGCTTTAATAAATCACATGCTGTGGCTTATGCTCAAATTGCTTATCAAATGGCCTATTTAAAGGCGAACCATCCAGCCGTTTTTTTAACTGAATTGATCAATAGTGTTATAAACAATGAAAAAAAAGTCTACCTCTACTTGCAAGAAGCATTAAGGTTAGGCTTAAAAATATTACCTCCTGATATAATTAAATCAGCTGGAAAATATAAAGCTGAAGGCCAAAATCAAATTAGGATGGGGTTAAATTCAATCAAGGGAATTGGCAAGATTACAGTTGAACAAATTTTGCGCGAACGAAGCGTAGCAATGTTTACCGGGATTGGTGATTTTTTGGGTCGGTTAGAAGGTAATTTAGTCAACAAGGACATCGTTTTACAGCTTGTTTTTGCCTATGCTTTTCACCGGTTTTCCAAAAATCAGCGAGCCTTACTCCGTTATGTTGAAATACATGAGCAGGGGGCAAGATTTCAAGGCGAAATAATAAAATTATCGAATGAAATTCATCGTGATATTGATGATTTTTCCTTGGAGGAACGGATGACACAAGAGCAAAAAGCATTTGGGTTTTCCTTGTTTGCTAACCCGTTGTTGAAATATCCCCCAAACAAAGAATCGCTTAACGAGACAGACAAAAACTATGAAACATTTATTGTTATGGTTGATTCAATTAAAGAAATCACAACAAAAACAAAACAAAAAATGGCGTTTATAGCAATCAGTGATTTAAAGGAAACCACAGAATGTATTATGTTTCCAAATGCTTTTGAAAAGTATAGTATTTTTGTTAAACCGCAGAAAACGTTAAAGATAGCATTGAAATTTCAGCATGGGAAAAATGGTGAAAAGACAAAATCGATTGAAAAAGTAGAACTGCTATAAAATAGATTGTTGTTTACTACCCGTTTTGCTATAATTAAAAGTATACTAAAAATAGCGAGGAATAAAAAATGAGGAATCAGTATTTGTATTATTGTTGGTTTGGAAGACAAGCACTACCCAAAAATGTGCAAAGCTATATAGCAATGTGGCATATTTTTTTTCCTGATTTTGAAATTATTGAAATAAATGAAGATAATTTTGATGTCAATGCTTATGCCTATGCAAAAACGGCTTATGCAACGAAAAAATATGCATTTGTTAGTGATGTTGCAAGAATACATTTTCTACAAGAAACGGGAGGTGTTTACTTGGATACCGATGTGGAAGTACTAAATAGCTTTGATGAATTACTGTTAGAAAAGCATGGTGTTCTTTTTTCGATGGAATATTACTTTTTTGAAATTACGGGAGTTAATACCGCAACCATACTAAGTAACCGAAATCAAAAAATATGGGCGGATTTACTCCAATACTATGAACTAAATCAATTTGAAAATAAAGCTGAGCCCCTGACAATTAATCAGCGCTTAAATAAATATTTAGAGCAACACACAGGATTTCAGTTACTGGATAAAGAGCAAAGCCTTACTTATAAAAATGAGAAAATTGCAATAATCCCTTCAACAAGATTAATGCGCAAAGGTAAAGCAACTCTTGCAATTCATCATTTAGAAGGAACATGGCAAAGTAAAATGACTACAGCTAAGAAAATTAGGCGCTTAATTGGCATTATTTGCAAAAAAGTATTAGGAAGGAGGATGTTTGAAAAGCTATGGTTAAAAGAGAAATAAAAATAGACGTTATTGTCCCAGTATATAACGTGCAAACATATTTGGCCCAATGTCTCCAATCCCTCGTAGAGCAGACAATTCCGCTAAAAATTCTGATTATTAACGATGGTTCTACGGATGGATCTAGTATAATAGCGAAAGAATATGCCCAAAAATATGACGATGTGCTCTATTTTGAACAAGAAAATAGTGGCCTATCCGCTGCAAGAAATAAAGGACTAGAATATGCAAGTTCAGAATATGTTGCGTTTATGGATAGCGATGACTACGTTAGCAAAAATTTTTATGAAGCGCTTCTTACAGCCATCAAAACAGAAAATGCAGAAATTGCATGTGCGGACATAACATACCTCTATCAGACTAAAACGATGATTAAAAAAAGTAATACCATCAAAGAAAATGTTAGCTTTATATGCAGCAAAAATCGAAAATATCATACATATATGAAAGATATTTTTCCAATGGCGCAAAATAAATTGTTTAGAATGAGTTTTTTACAGCAACATCATGCAAAATTTTTAGTGGGTAAATATTATGAAGATTTATCATTTTTTTATGAATTATACCCTAAAAGTAAGCGGATTGCTTTTACTGCAGAAGGCGTATTTTATTATCGCCAAAGAAAAGGGTCGATTGTTAAATCGGCAAACGCTAAAAATATGGATGTTATGGATGTTTTCACTTATTTATTGGTCAATTATCAGAAAAATGAAGAAGATAATCATCAATATACAGATGAATTAAATTATTTATTGATTAGAAATTGTCTTGTAGCTTCTGCTAAAAGGCTATCGTTTGCAGCAGATTATGATTTTATCCATCAAAATCTAAAGAAGTTATTTTATTTTGTAGAAAGTGAAGTTCCACAGTGGCGCGAAAATAAGTATTTAAAGGATTTCACATTAAGGCATGTGTATTTAAAGACATTTTATCCATTTAGCTTAACGGCGCACAGCATCTTATTGTTGCTGATTGGGCATGTAATTCGCAATAAAGATGAGTTTTAGCTGAAAAAAAATCAAAAGAAGTGAGAAATAGCGAAAATGCTTACATTCTCTTACTTTTTTAGTTGAAAAGAAACAAGATATATTGTAAAATAGAAGAGTAAGAATAAAAGAATAAAGGAGAATATATCATGAATACAAAAACAGTAAAAGTAATTGACCCAAGTGGAATTCATGCTAGACCTGCAACTGTATTAGTTGGAGCGGCTGGTGGATTTGAATCAGATTTAAAATTAGAGTACAATGGTAATCAAGTAAACTTAAAATCAGTTATGGGCGTTATGTCGCTTGCTATTCCTAATGGAGCAGAAGTAACAATTATTGCTGAAGGAGCAGACTCAGAAGCAGCAATCGCTGGAATCTACGCAGCAATGAAAAAAGAAGGATTATCAGAATAAAATCAGATGGTGCTGATATGTAAAAGTATCAGCCTTTTTTTTGAAAAATTATTAACTGGAAATAAGAAAGGTAAGGTAGATATACTATGAGAAAATTAAAAGGAATTGGTGCATCAAGCGGTGTCGCTGTTGCAAAAGCTTTTAAATTAGTGCATCCGGATTTAACTCCCTCAAAAAAGATTATTTTAGAAGCTGAAGTTGAAAAAGAATTAGCAGAATTACATGCAGTGTTGAAACGCTCAAATGAAGAGTTACTTGTAATCAAACAACGAGCTAATGAGAAAATGGGAGCTGAGAAAGCTGCTGTGTTTGAAGCGCATATTTTAATGATAAATGATCCAGAATACATCGCATCAATTGAAGCGAAAATAAAAACGGATAAATTAGATGCACCTTCAGCGGTATTTGAAGTTTCACAAATGTTTATTTCACTATTTGAATCGCTTGCTGATGAGTACATGAGAGAACGCGCAGCGGATATCAAGGATATCTCGAGTAGAATTTTATCACACTTACTACATATTAAAATTCCTGATTTGACGTTAATCAATGAAAAAGTAATTATTATTGCTGAAGATCTAACACCATCAGATACGGCACAATTAGACAAACAGTTTGTTTGTGGTTTTGCTACTAATATTGGTGGACGAACTTCACATTCTGCTATCATGGCACGTTCGCTTGAAATTCCAGCGGTAGTTGGTTTGAAGACAATTTTAGCTGATACACAAGAAGACCAGATTATTGCACTAGATGGTGAAACGGGTGAAGTAATTATCGAGCCAAGTGAAGATATAAAAAGTCAATATTCAGCAAAGGCTGAAGTATTAGCAAAAGATAAAGAAATGTTAAAAATGTTTAAAGAGCAACCATCGATGACAAAAGATGGTCATCATCTGGAGATAGCTGCTAATATTGGAACGCCAAATGATTTAGCGGGTGTTTTAAATAATGGTTCTGATGGAATTGGGTTATACCGAACAGAATTTTTATATATGGATGCTTCAGTTGCACCAACTGAGCAACAACAATACGAAGCCTACAAGAAGGTTATGGAAGCAATGGCGGGTAAACCAGTGGTTATTCGAACAATTGACATTGGTGGAGATAAGAAATTACCTTACATGCCACTACCAGAAGAAGAGAATCCATTTTTAGGTTATCGAGCATTGAGAATGTGTATAGGTGACTATCAAGATTTATTTAGAACACAA
Organism: Culicoidibacterales bacterium; assembly: GCA_051652245.1. GTDB lineage: Bacteria > Bacillota_I > Bacilli_A > Culicoidibacterales > Culicoidibacteraceae > BHER01. Next base: position 35,817 of record JBOFTV010000075.1, read on the forward strand.
TTACGTGCATTATTAAAAGCATCTGTTCATGGTGATTTACGCATTATGTTCCCAATGGTTACAACGGTTAATGAAATGGTAGAGGCTAAAAGAATTCTAGGGGAAGAGCAAACAAAGCTTGAAGCCCAAGGTGTGAAAGTTAGTAAAACCTATCAAGTTGGGATGATGATGGAAGTACCAGCAGCAGCAATTATTGCTGACAAATTAATTAAACATGCTGATTTTTTCTCAATTGGGACAAATGATTTAATTGGTTATACAATGGCGGCAGACAGAATGAATGAAAAAGTTGCATATTTATATCAACCATATAATCCATCAATATTAAGACTTGTTAAAAATATTATTGATGCTTCACATGCAGCAGGAAAGTGGACTGGTATGTGTGGAGAAATGGCGGGAGATTTGACAGCTATTCCATTATTAGTTGGTTTAGGATTAGACGAATTTTCAATGAGTGCAACATCAGTGTTACAGGCCCGTCGTTTGATTGCGACATTGGATAAAAAGGAAATGGAAATACTCGCAGAAAAAGCATTAGATTGTTCAACAATGGAAGAAGTTGAAGAACTAGTACAAGCAGCAGTGTAACCAAAAAGGGGGCAACGATAAATGAAGTACCCCCCTTTTTTTCTTAAAAAAAGTAAAGGAATGACAAAAATGGAAAAAGAAATTTTATTTTTAGCACCGGCTTTTCAAGAACGCATCTGGGGAGGAAACCAGTTGTTTGAATGGTTCCCCCAATTAGACAAACTGCTTCCGCACAAAAAAGTTGGTGAGTGCTGGGCAATAAGTGCACATCCACATGGCATCTCAAAAATAATTAATGGCTCATTTAGTGATATGGGATTAGATGAAGTCTATTTAAAGCATCCAGAGTTATTTGGTAACACAGGTAAAACAGTCTTCCCGCTCTTAGTTAAAATTTTAGACGCTAGTGCTGATTTAAGTGTACAAGTGCATCCGAATGATAAATACGGACTAGCTGTGGAAGGTGAACTGGGTAAAACAGAATGCTGGTATGTATTAGATTGTCAGCAGAATGCTACCATAATTTATGGTCACACGGCCCCAACAAAAGAAGTCTTTTTTGAAAGGATAGAAAATAATCAATGGGTAGAATTATTAACAGAAATTCCCGTGAAAAAAGGTGACTTTTTCTATGTCCCTAGTGGCACAATTCATGCAATAAAGGCCGGGACGTTAATTTTGGAAGTGCAGCAATCGTCCGATACCACATATCGTTTGTATGATTATGATCGCTTAGATGACAACGGCAATAAAAGACCGTTACATCTGCAAAAATCAATTGATGTGACAACCATCCCCCACCAAGAGATAGTGTGTTCGACCATAACAGAAATGCTAAATGGTGCAGTAGTAACAACCTTAATTGCAAGCGAATTCTTTACGGTTGAAAAAGTAGTTGTGGTAAAAGCAGCAACATATGTTAGAAAACCGAACTATGTGCTGGCAACAGTTGCTCAAGGACGTGGAACAATCAATGGTGTTGCTTGCTCTAAAGGAGCATCATTTATTATACCAACGACAGTAGATTCAATTGAAATAGTTGGAGAACTAGAACTAATTATGGCGTTTGAATAAGAAAAGATGCATGATCTTCATGCATCTTTTCTTATATTTTATGGGTGTTAGCAAAGTGCCATTTGGCAAGACTTTTCAATGCCTGCGAACTATGGATAGTTATAAAATGTTTGGCAAAAGCATCAACTTTACTTCCTGCCCCAAGGGGGAAAATTGTATTGTATGCTAAGTTTTGCTCCTCCATACGTTCAAGAAAGTAAGCGCGTGCAATAATAGAAGCACAGGCAACAGCAAAAAACTTATTTTCAGCTTTTGTTTCAAAATGAGTCGGAAGATAAAGTGGTTTAATCTTCCGGCTTGTCAAATAATTACGATAATTTTTTGCTGAAGCAAATTGATCCATAATAATCGGAATATTTTGCTCAATGTTCGGATAAGTAAGAAATAATCTTTCCAAGGTTTTATTATGAATGAATGCTTTGATGGCATGAGCGTTAAAGCCGTTATCAACAAAAGCATTATATTGTTGATTAGTGATAATGGAGATGGCATAGGGGATAGTTGCTTTTATTTTGGGGGCAAGGAGAAGAATATTTTTATCAAGTAGTTGTTTACTATCCTGGATACCTAATTGACTTAAAAGCGCTTTTGTTTTTGGCGTAATAAAGCAGGCTGCACTAACTAGGGGGGCAAGGTAATCACCAACGCCAGTTTCATCACAACCAATATGGCTTAAAAAGTCGTCCACGACTGTTTGATCCTGCTCCGGTAAATCTAGTTCAGCAGGGGACCATTTTTGAAACTCTTTTGTAGCTTGAGCACCTTGGAATAAGACTTTTTGACTTTTGTATAATGTGATACGACACTGGGGAAGAATAAAGAGCTTTTCAATTGTCGTTGTATTGGGTAACTGCTCATAGATTGCATAGTGTGAACAAAAATCAGCTTTTATCAAGTTTCTAAGGAAAAAACTGTGACTTGAAGTATTCATTGGTAAGTCTCCTTTATTCTATAAGTATTTAAACTTAATCGTCTTTTTCTATCCCTTTTATGTTATAATAATTTTGATGATTTTACAAGAAAAAGCGTTATGAGTTTACAAGGAGATGTCAATAGCAATGCAAAAAGCAAAACAACAATTAGATTTTGAGCTAATTATTACAAAAATCCAGCAAAAATTACGCTTTAAAATGAGTGACGACTACATTCACTCATTTTTTACAGTTGAAAAAAAGTATGATAAAATAGTAGCGCTACAAGCATTTACAAGAATGTTTTATGAAAATTTAACACGTATGGGAACGCCTGATATTTTGCCGCTTGCATCTTTTACAATAATAAAAAGACGATTAGCAACAAAGAGTATATTGGATAGTGAAGAGATTTTACAAATTCAATTATTATACCGAAACATCCAGCGAATTCATACTTTTTACGAGAAAAACGAAAAAGATATTCAGGCAAAAGAAACATTAATGCTTATTTTAGATAAGCTTCAGTGTAACAGAGGCTTGGTCAACGAAATCGCTAATGTTTTGAATGAATTTGGTAATATTCTAGATAGCGCCTCACCTTTATTATTAGAAAATAGAATAGCGCAGAAAAGACATGAACAAAGCATCCGGATAACATTACAAGATATTATGCGTCAGGCGAGTAGTAAGATGTCGGAAAACTTTTATACAATTAGAAATAATCGTTATGTATTGCCAATTAAAGCAGAATTTGGTAACACATTTAAGGGAATTTTACATGATCAATCAGCGTCGGGAACAACTTTTTACATTGAACCACAAGCACTAGTCATCCTAAATAATAAACTCCAAGAAAAAAAACTAGAAGAAAAAAAAGAAATTGAGAGAATTATTTGGCAACTCTGTCAACAAATCTACAGCATCGTCCCAGAAATTGAACAGAACATTTGGAATTTAGCACGCTACGATGTCTTAGCGGCTAAAGCTGAGTATGCTTTTTCAATGCAACATGCACCCGTTAAGATTTTAGCAACACAAGAAATTAGACTATACAACGCAAAGCATCCGTTACTTGATCAAAATACAGCAGTAGGTAATGATATCTTTTTGGGGGGAAACTACGATGTTTTGATGATAACGGGGGCAAATACTGGTGGTAAAAGTGTGTTCTTGAAAACGACAGGATTACTTGTTTTGATGGCACAGGCAGGTCTTTTTTTACCGGTTTATGAGCATAAGGAAAATGCGGTGGGTGTGTTTGCCGATGTCTTTATTGATATTGGCGATGAGCAGTCGATGGAGCAAAATTTAAGTACATTTTCAGGACATATGACAAATATTAAAAATATTTTGGCAATGGCTTCCTCAAAAACGTTGATTTTATTAGATGAGCTTGGTAGTGGGACTGATCCGCTACAAGGATCGGCATTAGCAATCGCGATTATTGAACAGCTTCACCAAATAGGGACTTATGTGATTGCAACCACACATTATAATGAAGTTAAAGAGTTTATTGCTAAACAAAAATATGCCTATAATGCAGCGATGAGTTTCGATGGGCAGACATTAAAGCCAACCTATGAAATTAGATATGGATCATATGGTGCATCTTATGCTTTTGAAATAGCCAAAGCGCTGGATATTCCAGTAGCAATAATTGAAAATGCACGTTTACATGCTAAAACAATCGGCAATGACACACAGGAGTTACTTGCCATATATGAACAAAAATTAGCTAATGTTGAAAAACAAACGAAGCAAATAGAACAGAAACAATTAGCGTTAAGTGATGATAAACGGCAATTTGAACACCAAAAAGAAATAAGTCAAAGGCAAATGGAGCGACAGCGAAATGAAATAATTGACAAAGCAGAGCTAACCGTTGGTCAAAAAATTGCAGCAGTGGATACGCTGTTAGAAAATCTAAAGGAAAAAACGGTGATAAAACACAATGAAGCTGCTGAAATAAAAGGGGAGCTTAATAAAATAGCCCACAGAAATAAGGGGCAACAATTAGTAAATAAGCCCAAAATAGCAGTTAAGTTAGCAGTTGGTGATATTGTCTATGTTGAAACCTTAGGAGCCAATGGGACACTTGTAAAAAATGTCCGTGGTGTTTGGACTATTAAAGTAGGAATGCTAACAACAAGCGTTCCCCCAGAATTATTAAGCCTCGTAAAAAAGCAGTCCAATCAAGAGAAGAAGACAGTAAAGATTACAAAAAAGGCAGTAAATGTCCCTTCTAAGGTTGATTTGCGCGGTATGCGGGTTTATGATGCAATTGAAGCGTTAGACAAGTATATGGCTAATGCACAATCTATTTATGAGACAATTAGCATTATTCATGGGCATGGGACAGGGAGTGTTAGGCAAGCCGTGCAAGGCTTCCTTAAAAAACAGCAAAATGTTCAGAGCTATCGTTTTGGTGGTGCTGGTGAAGGTGGAGTTGGGGCAACATTTGTTACGTTCAAATAGCCGAAGTGCTAGTCTAGTAGCAGTAACAAAAAAGACAACGGGAGCTACAATTTAAGTTGTCCAGCACTGCAAGCGCTTGGACAATATATGGAGAAGTAATTTTTTTTTTAAGTAGCTGGAATGAAGCGCAATAAATATTTGAAAACTTGTTGCACTTAGGGAGTATTTATTAGGATAATGTGGTAAAATAGAAGGTATTAAAATATTTTATATAAATGGAGGAAAAAATATGTCAATCGAAATAATTAATTCAAAAGACGAGTTTAATGCAAGAGTAAAAGAAGGTAAATACCTAATTGATTTTTATGCAAGTTGGTGTGGACCCTGCCAAATGCTGACACCCGTGTTAGATGAAATTTCTGAAACATTAGAAAACGAAGGAGTTCACATCATTAAAGTTGATGTAGACAGCGCACCCGATATCGCAAGTGATTTTGGCGTAATGTCAATTCCGGCACTGTTTTTAGTTAAAGATGGCGAAAATGTTGCCGCAATGCAGGGGTTTAAACCAGGAAATCAACTTGTTGATTGGGCAAAAACACTTTAATTAAATTAAGTCCATAGAAAATGCGGAATTTTAAGTTCTGCTTTTTTTATTGTGAGGCAAATAGACATAGAAAAAGAAAAATAGAAGTGGAGTCAAAAAGATAATGGAAGAAAGATTACAAAAAGTTATTGCTAATCGTGGATTTTGTTCAAGGAGAAAAGCCGAAGAATTGATTGGAAAAGGTTTTGTTACAGTCAATGGTGAAATAGTTACTTCATTAGGGACTAAGGTTAAATTAACGGATCAAATAGAAGTAGAGGGGATTTTATTAGAAAAGCAAGAGATGGTCTACTATCTTTTAAATAAACCTCGAGGTTATATTAGTACAGCAGAAGATGAATTTAATCGTCCAGTTGTAACAGAGTTGATTGCTTCAAATTCAGTAAATGAGCGTCTATACCCTGTAGGAAGACTTGACCGCGATACAACGGGTGTACTACTATTGACTAATGATGGTGATTTTATGTATGCAATGACGCACCCTAAATTTCATGTGCGAAAAACATATGTTGCAACGGTAGAAGGTTCTTTGCGACAAAGTGAGGCAGAAAGTTTGCTTAAAGGCGTTTTTATCGAGCAAGGTGTTAAAGTTTTTGCTGATGATGTTTTTGTTCAAGGAAAAAACAGACAGAGTGACACAACAATTGTTGAAGTTGTCATTCATGAAGGTAAGTATCATCAGGTAAAAAGAATGTTTGAAGTGCTTGGTTATCCGGTTAAAAAGCTGAAGCGGACGAAGTATGGTGAACTTGAATTAGGAACAATGGCTGCGGGCAGCCACCGTAAGCTTAAAAAAGCTGAGGTACTACAACTTTTGCAACAAGCCAATACAGGGGAAAAATAGCGTGAAAAACTGTTGCACCGTGGGAGTGAATTTGTTACAATTAAACTTATTTTGTAAAAGTTGGTGTCAAATAAAATGTTAATCACATATATATCTAAAACGGGAAATATAAAACGGTTTGTGGGAAAATTATCCGTGGAAAATACACAGCAAATTTTAACGGGAACAGAGCTTATAGCAGAGAAAAGTATATTTATCACATATACAACTGGCATTGGGGAAATTCCAAAAGAAGCTGACTTATTTGTTAAAAATAATGCCGCCTTTATTTTTGGGATTGTTGGGAGTGGTAATCGCAATTGGGGAAGTGCGTATTGTATTGCAGCTGATAAATTGTCAAACAGGTATGGAATACCTGTTCTAATGAAATTTGAGATGTCGGGTAGAAGTGCTGATGTCAAACAGCTAATGGAAAGGATTGATGAATTTGAGATACTTAGAACTAAATAATGAAGTGCTCCAAAAAAGAAATGGTTTTTTTCAATTAGAAAAAGACAAGGAGGCAATAATTGCTTTTCAAGAGGAAGTAGAGAATAAATTTTTTTCATTCGCTTCGGAGCAGGAAAGAATAGAATATTTAATTAAAGAAAATTATTATGAAGATTTTCTCGTAAAATATGAAATGTCATCGATTGTAAAGTTAACAGAATTGGTTTTTAGTTTTAACTTCAAGTTTCAATCATTTATGGCAATTTCAAAATTTTATAAAGACTATGCCTTGAAATCAAATGATAAACAAAAATACCTTGAAAAATATGAGCATCGTGTGATTGCAACCGCGTTACACTTAGCACAAGGTGATGTGTTGCTGGCACAACGATTAATTATTGCAATGATTGAGCAAAGATATCAACCCGCAACACCAACATTTCTAAATTCGGGTCGAAAGCGCCGTGGCGAATTAGTTTCGTGCTTTCTCCTAGAATTAGATGATACCTTAAATTCGATTGGCTATAATATTAATACAGCCATGCAACTATCCAAAATAGGTGGTGGTGTCGCTTTGAATTTATCAAAACTAAGAGCAAGAAGTGAATCGATTAAAGAGGTATCACACGCTGCCAAAGGTGTGGTTCCTGTAATGAAGCTACTCGAAGATTCATTTAACTATGCTGATCAAATGGGACAAAGAAAAGGTGCAGGTGCAGTATATCTAAACATTTTTCATGCAGATGTAGAAGAATTCTTAGATACAAAGAAAATTAATGCAGATGAAAAGAGCCGAATTCAAACGTTGTCATTAGGTCTAATTGTTCCAGATAAGTTTTTTGAATTGGCAAAGGAGAACAAGCCCTTCTATACATTTATGCCATTATCGGTAGAGAAAGCCTATGGGCAATCTTTAGATGATATTGATATTGACACAATGTATGAAACACTTGTGGCCGATGACCGCGTTATCAAGAAAGAAATGAGTGCAAGACAATTATTAACACAGATTGCAACAACACAATTTGAGTCAGGATATCCATATATTATGTATAAGTCGACAGCTAATCGTGAAAACCCACTGAAAAATATTGGTCAAATTAAAATGTCAAATCTTTGCACAGAAATTTTTCAATTACAAACGACCTCAGAAATCGCTGATTATGGTGGAACAGATAGTATCGGCTACGATATTTGTTGTAATTTAGGTTCACTAAATATTGTTAATGTAATGGAAGCAAAAGCAATAAAAGAGAGCGTTTTTGCAGGAATGGATGCTTTAACAGCCGTAAGTGAGATGTCGCAAGTTGAAAATGCTCCAGGTGTTCAGCGAGCAAATGATGCCTTCCATTCAGTAGGATTGGGGGCCATGAATTTACATGGCTACCTTGCTAAAAATAAAATTATGTATGAAAGCTCGGAAGCAAAAGATTTTGTGAGAACATTTTTTATGATGATTAATTTTTATTCAATTGAGCGTAGTATGGAAATTGCAAAAATGAAAGCTAAAACATTTCAAGACTTTGAAAAATCTGATTATGCTACAGGTGTTTATTTTGAAAAATATTTAACAACAGACTATCGTCCAGCACTAGAGTATGTTCAAGCCTTATTTAATGGTATTAGTATTCCAACAATAGAACAGTGGTCTCAGTTAAAAGCGGATGTACAAAAATACGGTTTGTATCACTCATATCGCTTAGCAATTGCACCTACGCAAAGCATTAGCTATATTCAAAATGCAACGCCGTCAATTATGCCGATTGTTGATCATGTTGAATCAAGAACATATGGTAATGCAACAACATATTACCCGATGCCCTATTTATCAGTAGAAAACTTTTTTTACTATAAATCATCATATAATATGGATATGGAAAATGTTATTGATTTGGTAGCTGAAATTCAAACACATGTGGATCAAGGTATAAGTACGATTTTGTATGTGACAAATGAGGCTACAACGCGTGATTTAGCAAGATTGTATCTCTATGCACACCACAAAGGGTTAAAAAGTTTATATTACACAAGAACAAAGAATTTAACAGTTGAAGAATGTATTGCTTGTGCAGTCTAAAAGAATGAGGAATAAAAATGAAAAAACAATATGAAGCAGTAAATTGGAATAAATCTGATGATGGATTTACAAAATTATTTTGGGACCAAAATGTGCGTCAATTTTGGGTGGATGAAGAAATCCCCCTTACTGATGATAAGTTAACATGGATGGCCCTAATGCCAGAAGAGAAAAGAGCATACGAACATGTCATTGGCGGACTAACATTATTAGACACTGAGCAAGGTAGTACAGGAATGCCGCTAATTGCTAAGGCGGTAGATAAGCTGCAGCAAAAAGCAGTGTTATCGTTTATGGGGTCAATGGAGCATATGCATGCTAAAAGTTATAGTAGCATTTATTCGACACTATGTAATATGGAACGGATTGATCAAATTTTTGATTGGGTGAAAGAAAATCCTTTTTTACAGCAAAAGTTAGAATTTATCGTTAGTAAGTACGAAGCAATAACAGATAATAAGTCGCTATATTTAGCAATGGTTGCTAGTGTATTTCTCGAAACATTTCTCTTTTATTCAGGCTTTTTCTATCCATTATATTTGGCCGGTCAAGGAAAGCTAGTAAATAGTGGTGAAATCATCAATTTGATAATTAGGGATGAATCAGTGCATGGTGCATATGTTGGCTTGCTAGCACAAGAAGTGTTTGCAAAGCTTTCAACAAAAGAACAAGTCTATGTTGAAAAAGAAGTGTTAAATATCTTAGAGTATCTTGCAAATGTTGAACGGCATTATGTTGTTGAAATTTATAGTCAAATTGGCTTAGTTGACTCTGTTAACACTTTTGTTTCCTATAATGCAGATAAGGCAATGATGAATTTAGGTTTTGAACCATTTTACGATATTACAGAAGACTTAGTAAACCCAATTGTTATTAATGGGATGCGAACTGACACGAAGAACCATGATTTTTTTTCAACTAAAGGAAATGGTTATATTAAAACCACAAGTGTTGAACCACTGAAGGACGAAGATTTTATTTTTGATGGAAAGTAGGAATAAATTATGACGATTCAATATCATGAAGTAGTGAAAAGAGATGGCATGAGAATGCGCTTTGATGTAATTAAAATTGTAAATGCCATTCAAAAATCAGCGTGGGCTGCGGGCGTAGAACTTGACTATGAATTAATTAGAACAGATATTACGAGTCCTTTAGAGCAGGAAATTATGAAACGACCACTAAAGGTGGAAGAAATTCAAGATTTTGTGGAAGAGGGCTTAATGAAACATTATCCGAAAGTCGCTAAAACATATATTCTTTATCGAGATATGCGAAATAGGGAACGCGCTAAAAAAAGTCGGTAATAAGTTAAAAAGTTGCTAAAACAAGCTAGAGTTTAGTGACTTTTTTTGCTATAATGAAAGGAGACTTTTGAAGGGAGACACTAAACATGGGAAATATTATTTTACAAACAGATAGCTACAAACTTAGTCACTTTCAACAATTTCCCGATAATATGGTATATATGTTCGATTACATCGAATCAAGAGGTGGTAAATACGGGTATACACGCTTTTTTGGGTTACAGTATTATCTTAAAAAATATCTTTGTCAAACAATAACAATTGAAATGCTAGAAGAGGCGAAATTACTTGCACAATGGCATGGAGTTCCCTTTAATTATGAGGGTTGGTTGTATATTATTAATGAGTTAGAGGGCAAAATTCCTATAAGAATTCGGGCTGTAGACGAGGGGAGTGTTATTCCCAATCATGAAGTACTTGTCACAATTGAAAGTACAAATGAGCATGTTCCGTGGGTTGTTGGCTGGGTTGAAACGCTATTAATGAAAATCTGGTACCCCATAACGGTTGCAACATTTAGCTATAAAATCAAGTTAATGATTGAAGCCTTTTTAGATACAACCTCAGATAATAAAGTAGCAGAATTACCATTTAAGTTACATGATTTTGGTTATCGCGGTGTTTCCAGCGAAGAAAGTGCAGGCATTGGTGGGATGGCCCATTTGCTTAATTTTAAGGGGACGGATACAATTGCGGGACTCCTTTATGCTAAAAATTATTATAATGCTGTAGAACCAGGATTTAGTGTGCCCGCAAGCGAGCATAGTACAATGACCTCTTGGGGGGAAAGTGGTGAAGAATCAGCATTTAGAAATATGATTAAAAAGCACCAACAATATCCGATAATTAGTATCGTAGCAGACTCGTATAATTACTGGGAAGCAGTAGCAGACTTATTAGGTAAAAAATTAAAAGCGGAGATATTAGCGCATGATGGCTTTATTGTTATTCGTCCCGATAGCGGTGATGCAGTAACTAATGTGCTATTTGCATTAGAGCAATCAGAAAAATATTTTGGTTGCCAGCTCAACAGCAAAGGTTATAAGGTCTTAAATAAAATAAGAATACTACAAGGGGATGGTATTAGTGAAGATAAGATTTACGATATTTTAAGATCGATTACAAATTTTACAAAAGATAATAAATCCAAGGGATACTCGGCTGAAAATCTGGTATTTGGGTGTGGAGGTGCATTGTTACAAGGTAATAGTAAATCTAGCATTAATCGCGATACCCATAAATTTGCGATGAAATGCTCAGCAATTGGTTTCAAAAAAAAGGGGGAGAGCCAAATAACTTTACGGGAAGTATTTAAAGATCCAATTACAGATAGAGGGAAATTAAGCAAAAAAGGCCGCTTGGATTTAATTTTAGTTGATGGTATTCCCAAAACAATTGTGATTAATGATTTTCCGGTAGGAAAGCATCATCCAGATTCAATCTTAGAAACAGTTTTTGAGAATGGTATTCTCAAAAAAGCGTATCGCTGGGATCAAATTTCTGGCAATGACAAACTTTATCCCCAAAAATTCCCTAGTGGAGTGCAAAAATAAGGAGAATGTGTGAATGAAAATAGGTGTAATAAAAGAAATTAAAAATCAGGAATCACGAGTAGGGCTAACACCAAACCATGTGCAAGCGCTGGTATTAAATAAGCATGTTGTGTATGTTGAATATGATGCGGGTAAAGGAAGTGGTTTTGAGGATAGTGAGTACCTACAGGCTGGAGCACAGCTAACGGATGCCAGCACAGCGTGGAGTAATGCTGATCTGATAATAAAGGTTAAAGAGCCAATTGAAACGGAATATAAATATTTTAGAGCCGGACTAATAATCTACACTTATTTTCATTTGGCCTCAAACAGAGAACTAACATTAGAATTACTCAAAGCAAAAGTAACTGCAGTAGCATATGAGACGGTGGAATTACCAGATAAAAGTTTACCACTACTAACGCCCATGAGTGAAATTGCGGGGAAAATGGCCGTCCAAGTAGGAGCGCATTTTCTGGAAAAACATGCGGGTGGCCGGGGTGTATTATTATCGGGTATTCCTGGTGTTAAAAAGGGGAAAGTATTGATCATAGGTGGTGGTGTAGTTGGTGTAAATGCTGCTAAAGTTGCTAGTGGAATGGGAGCAAAGGTCACTTTACTAGATCGAAATATTGAGCGTCTGCGCTACCTTGAAACGCTATTTCACAATGAAATTGAATTGCTTGTTTCCACACCGGCAACCATTGAACACGAGGTTAAAGATACTGATTTGTTAATTGGTGCCGTTTTGGTTACTGGTTCTGTTGCTCCAAAGCTTGTTAGTGAACAAATGGTGAAAACAATGCCAAGTGGAAGCGTTATTGTTGATGTTGCAATTGATCAAGGTGGATGTATTGCAACAATGGATCACTATACAACACATGAGCAACCAATATATATTAAACATGATGTAATCCACTATGCTGTTGCAAATATGCCTGGTGCAGTGGCACGAACATCAACAATTGGTTTAACAAATGCTACGGTCAAATATGTAAATATCATAGCTGATCATGGTTTAGAACGAGCAGTTAAATTGAATCCAGAATTATTATTAGGAGTAAATACAATAGGGGGGAAAGTTACTTGCAAAGAAGTTGAAAAAGCCCATTTTTCAGATTGATATACCGTAAAGCATAAGGGGAGAGTGCTTTTTTTGGGGGGTAATATTGACTAATAAAGAAGAACATGAGATAATTATTTAATCTATTTAAAAGGAGGGGTAAGATGGGAAAAAGTAAGTTGTTTTTTTCTTTTATGGAAGTCATCAAAGTGATTTATATTTTAATTTATAGCGTTACCTATGCGATTGCCACTTTTTTAATAAAAAAAAGAGCAGTTAATACAGTGATTATTGCAAAGCATAGCAATAATGCCAAAAACTATATTCATGAAAAAGCAGAAGAAACCTACATTTTAATTTCTGATAATAAAAATATGCAAAATTTTTGTAAGAAGGATAAAAACTGTACCCAAATAATAGATTTGTGCCTGCTTTCAACGCTATCACAAATAATAGCAATAATAAAGGCCGATAAAATTGTGATTGATGATTATTATGGACCACTTTATCTCATTGATAATCGCAAAAAAATCATTAATATTTGGCATTCTTATGCAATTTATAAAAAAATAGGCTTGGATGCGCCATTATATTCTAAAAGAAAGAGTTTGTCGATCAAAAGATTTTATAAAAACTACCAAAGGCTAGATGTGATTTTTGTCAGAAGTGAATTAGAGAAAGAAATTTTCGCCAATTCTTTTAAAGTTAATCAAGAAAAAATGGAAATAAATGCTTGCTATTATGAGACAACATTACCAGCAGAAATAAATAATAAAAAGCGCGATAAAGTAGTCCTATATGCACCAACACATCGACCATATGACTATGATTACAATAAGATATATCATTTTCTTGTCAAAAAATTTAGTCACCATAAAGTTATTCCAATCTATCATCAAATAACCTTAAAAGAAAGCCCGGATAAATTATTAGGAATTGATGCGACAAAAACAATTGATAGTATTATAAAAACAGCAGAAATAATGGTAACAGACTACTCTTCACTATTAATTGAGGTGTATGAACTCGCAAAAGAAGTAGATGTATATCAAATTATTGATGAAGCTGATTTTGATAAATATAATGAAATACAGGGATTAAACAGCAAGTATTATCCACAAATGCATAAGAAGATATATTTCAAGAGTTAATTAACAGTTAACTCTTTTTAACAAATGAAAGTAGGTATATGATGAAAATTATTGTAGCTCCGGATTCATATAAAGAGAGCTTAGACGCAGTAGACGTTGCAAATGCTATGGAAGCTGGAATTTACAAGGTCTACCCCCAAGCAAAAGTTGTTAAGGTACCGATTGCTGATGGCGGAGAGGGAACAATTAAAGTAATTGAGATGCACTGTGGCGGAATAGTAAAGACCAAAATGGTTTGTGGGGCAGATGCTAACATGGTGGAAGCTCGTTATTTAATGCTGGAAGATACGGCAATAATTGAAATTGCTACGGCAAGTGGATTAGAACAAATAGACAAGGAACAGCGCAATCCCTTTACTGCTACTAGCTTTGGAGCAGGATCATTAATGCTAGATGCCCTGGAGACAGGGTGTAAGAAATTTATCATTGGCCTAGGTGGAAGCGCTTGTAATGATGGTGGATCTGGATTATTGCAAGCACTGGGTGTTAAGCTCTTAGATAAGCAAAAACAAAGCGTTATGCTCGGTAATAACGGATTAGCGGATGTTGCAAGCGTCAATTTTACTGATTTTTATAATAAATATGGTGATATTGAAATAATCATTGCATCAGACGTCACAAATCCGCTGTTAGGAAAAAAGGGTGCAAGTTTTACCTTTGGAAAACAAAAGGGTGCTAAAAATGATTTAGAATTACGTCTTTTGGATGAAAATATAGCAGTTTTTTCCAAAAAAATAGTGGCTAAAATAGGTGTGGATCACACTAAAACAGCTGGTGCAGGAGCTGCAGGGGGAATTGGATTTGCCTTGATGTGTTTAAGTAAAAATGTAGAGACAAAATCAGGAATTGAAGTCGTGTTAGATATTATTAACTTTGACGCATACTTAGATGATGCAGCCTTAGTATTAACAGGTGAAGGTGCTACAGATTTTCAAACAGCTTATGGAAAAGCACCGATTGGCGTAGCAAGAAGAGCTAAAATTAAAAAGGTGCCAACAGTAATTATTTCAGGAAAAGTAGAGGGTGACTTGACGCTATTATATGATGAGGGTGTCAAAGCAGCATTTAGCGTACTGCACACAATTACAACATTGAAAACAGCAATGAAAGATGCCGCAGAAAATATTACCTACACAACAGAAGCAGTGATCAGACTATTTGCATGAAAAGTTCATTATGTCTATATCTTAAAATGTAGTGATTCTTCATTATACACAGGATATACGACAAATATTGATAAGCGAATTGATGTTCATAATAAAGGAAAAGGTGCTAAATATACCCGCGGAAAAGGACCCGTCAAATTAGTTTATCAAGAGAATTACTTTTCTAAATCAGTCGCACTCAAACGCGAACATGGAATTAAGAAATTAACAAAAAAACAGAAAGAGAGCTTAATTATGAAAGCTTCTGGGGGAAAAAAATGAAAAAAATGATAGTAAAAATTAAAAACAGAGAAATCATCTTATACATTATCTTTGGTGTTTTAACAACTATTGTCAACTATATCACATATTATTTTTTCACTCGAGGACTGCTGTTTACTAGCTTATTTGCAAACCTAATTGCTTGGTGTATTTCGGTGCTATTTGCTTATCTAACAAATAAGCTTTATGTGTTCAAAAGTAAGACTGTAAATAGTACGCAAGTATTGAGAGAGCTGCTATTATTTATTAGTGCAAGACTTTTATCAGGACTATTTGACTTAGCATTTGTCTATATTTTTGTTGAGGTTGTGGGTGTAGCGGATTTACCAATTAAAATTTTTAGCAATATTATTGTTATTGTTGGCAATTGGATGATAAGCAAAATGATAATATTTAACCCAAAAAAGTCTTGATTTGATTGTAATGGATTCCAATTTTAAAAAAAAGGTTAAAAAAAAGGCATGTCTCATTGAGAGAGCATGCTTTTTTATATTATTTTCTTACTTCATAAAGTGAAAACCAAGCACCTGGACCAGATCCGAAGGCTTGTCTACTATCCAATAATGTATAATTTTCATTAAGAAGTCGATAGTCAACATCAGAATCAAATTCATGACAAATTACAACAAATTGGATTTCTTTATTAGCTATGGCATTATTTTGCCCATTAATAATGCCGGGATACACGCTCGGGTCAACATTTTGATTTTCAAAATATTTTATACTTGGCAAAATATCGGCTGCTGAGTAGAATCCAAGGTCGAGGACACCATAATTTAATAGAGTTGGAAAATCACTTCTTTGGTGCATTATATCACTGTAAATTTTCTGGATAGGGACATTTTTATTTAAAAACTTTGATTCATAGATTACTTTGTTTTCTGTGAAAATTAAGTAAGGTGTAATTATTACTAGCAATGAAAAAGCCAGCATTGTGGGGATTTTGTGTGCTAGGGGCTTAACAATCTTTAGCTTGTCATATAGAAAATTAAAGAGCAAGATTATGCCGAAAATTGTATAGGGGATGACAATTATGAAATAGTAAGCATAGGCCTTACCACCAAAATATGCTGCTAAAAAGGTAAATAAGATAGTGCTAAGGAGAAAGAATTTCTCTTTCGGTAAAGGGAAAAGTTTAGTATTAGCCGAAATACCAAAAATACCAAGAAAAATAAGGATAGCTTGGGGAATATTTAAGAATAAGTGATAACCAATAATTTCTAGCACATCATACACTTTTTTAGGAATTAGTGGGAACTTAGTTGCCTCACTAAGTTGAGCGGGGTATGATTTCATGTTAAAAATAAAGTATATTTCAATTAAGTCGCTAAAGGCGTTGTTTATGATAAAATAGATGATTATTGGTGCTGAAATAGTTAAAATTCCTAGAACAGTATAAATAACAGCATTTAGGAGGGTTTCCCATTCTTTTTTATAAATACTATAAAGTAAAATTGCAAAGTAGAATCCAATCCATGGACCAAGTAGCGTGTATTTTATCCATAGAGCAGTTGCCACAAAGGTTCCAATAACAAAAAAGTGTTTCTTTGTAAAAGTGCTATTACTTTTAATTGTTGTAATAATCAGATATAATGTGATGAAGATAAATGGTATAATAAACTCTTCAGCACTATCTCCGGTCTGAAAAATTCGCCAGGGGAGGAGAAAAAGCGGGAAAATAAGAGTGGTTGCCAGCGCAAGGTTTTTAGTGAGGTATAATTTAGCGATTTTATTAATGTATGTTAATGATACTGTTAAGCCAATAATTTCAAAGAGAGCAATTGTCCAAAATTGATCTGGAGTAATTAAATAATTAAAGGCATGAATCATATAGAGCAAGGGGCCTTTTTGTTCGAACAAATCTTTATAAGGAACTAAGCCAAAAACAATGCCTTTTCCCATAGTCAAGAAGGCATTAGCATCCGCCCAAGTATTTGTAATAAAAAAAGGGGTGTTCATCGTAAAAAGACTAATTAACACGGTAGAATAAAGAGAAAAAGCAATAATTGTCCAGACAGTTTGGGGCATTTTTTTATTTTTCATAGTGACACTCATTTCTTTGAAAATATACTATCCATTGTACCATGGATTTAAAAATATCTGGTAATGTAATCAATGAATTAGCTTTTAAAATTCAGTAAAGTATATTATAATAGGATTATATGATTGTAAAGACAAGCCTTTACATAAAAAAAACATTGAAAAATCAATGTCAAATTTTATATATGGTACCGATGGTCGGAGTCGAACCGACACTCTAGTGAAAGAACTGGATTTTGAGTCCAGCGCGTCTACCAATTCCGCCACACCGGCAAATACATTTTAAATTATACACAAAATAAGGCAGCTTGTCTATAACAAATGTCAAAAAAGCGTAAAAAACCTAAATTTACGCCAAAAATATGCAGCAACGATGAGCTGTAAACAGAAGGAGAACAAACATGCAAGAAAATATAATAGCAGAAATAGTTAAGACATTGAAAATAAAGGAGAGTATCGTAAAAACGGTGTTAACACTCCTTGAAGAAGGAAATACAGTTCACTTTTTAGCAAGATACCGGAAAGAGCAAATTGGTGGTATAGATGAAGAGGTAATTAGAGAAATTGAGAGTCATCATCACTATCAGAAACAGCTATCAGAACGAAAAATGGTGATAAAAAAGCGCATTGAAGAACAAGGAATGCTAACAGAGGAGTTAAGTCATTCAATTGATAACTGCCAGAAAATGGTACAACTAGAACAATTATATGAGCCATATAAAAGTAAGAAAATTACAAAAGCAAAATTAGCAATCCAAGGGGGACTAACGCCATTAGCGCATCAGATATTAGCTTTTGAGAATACCAACTTAGAGCAATTGGCGCACCAGTTTATAAACGATACATTTTCAAGTATTACAGAAGTGCTTGAAAATGTTGGTTATTTAATTGCCCAAATAGTCAGTGAAAAACTAGAAATTAGAGAAGCAATTAAAAGACACCATTTAAATTTCGGTAAAATCATAGCAAAAAAAACAAAAAAAGCCGGTGAATTAGATCAACAAAAAGTTTATGAAATGTACTATGATTTCAATAGAGCCATAAAGCAGATTGCAAATCATCAAATACTTGCAATAAATCGGGCACAAAAACAAAAAATTGTACAAATAAATTTACAAGTAGATGAACAAAAAGTATTGGATTATCTTGAAAGTCAAATAATTGAATACCCGAAACATCAATTCGCAGATTTCATCTCAAATAGCTTACAAGATGCAAGTAAAAGGCTGATTTTGCCAAGTGTCCAAAGAGAAATAAGAACGGAATTGACCAACAATGCTGAGAGTGAGGCAATTAAATTATTTGGTCATAATGTTTATCAGTTACTCATGCAACAACCACTAGAAAAGCAGACAATTCTAGGATTTGACCCTGCCTTTAGAACAGGCTGCAAAATGGCAGTAATCAATGAGATTGGTGAAGTTAAAGAAATAGCTGTAATTTTCCCTCATGTTCCGCAAAATAAAAAGCAGGAAGCTAAGCAGCTCCTTAACAAATTATATCATGAACATCACTTTAGTATAATTGCTATTGGAAATGGAACGGCATCAAGGGAATCAGAACAGTTCATTGTTGAATGGATTAGTGAACAGGAATTTCCAGTGCAATATACAATTGTTAGCGAAGCAGGAGCAAGTGTCTACTCGGCAAGTAAAATAGCAATTAATGAATTTCCTAACTTAAGTGTTGAACAACGAAGTGCAATTTCGATCGCGCGTCGCCTAATTGATCCTCTGGCAGAACTTGTAAAAATTGATCCTAAAGCACTAGGAGTAGGCCAATATCAACATGATCTTTCACAAACAGAATTATCAGGAGAACTTGGTTTTACGGTAGATAAAGCGGTTAACCGTGTGGGTGTTGATATTAACTATGCCAGTGTCGAATTATTGCAATATGTATCAGGATTAAACAAAACAACTGCCAAAAATATCGTTGCTTATCGAACTGAAAATGGAATTTTTAATACGCGAAAAAGCTTCCTAAAGGTCAAAGGATTTGGTAAGAAGGCCTACGAGCAATCGGCCGGATTCCTTCGAATCATCTCCGGAGAAAATCTATTTGATAACACAGCGATACACCCTGAAAGCTATAAAATGGCAGAAGAATTATTAAAAAAATTAGGTTTTAGCAGCAATGACATTGGTACAATAGAATTAAAAGAAAAAATCAGTACAATGAAGAAAGAAGACATGATGATTGAAACGATTGATAAATATACATTAAGTGCAATTCTAGATGCTTTTACTCATCCTTTCAGGGACGAGCGTGAAAAGTTCCCAGCACCAATTTTGAAAAAAGATGTGACATCAGTAGAGGACCTAACAATTGGCCTAGAATTAGAAGGCGTTGTGCGAAATATTACCGATTTTGGTGCATTTATTGATATTGGCATTAAAAATGATGGTTTCGTCCACGTATCTAAAATGTCCATTAAATTTATTAATCACCCATCACAGGTTGTAGCTATTGGTGACATCTTAACAGTATACGTTGAAAATATTGATAAAGAAAAGCAAAAAGTTGAGCTAACCTTGTTACAAACAAGATAAAAAATGAAAGAGAGGTGTCGAATAATCCTATTCGACAAATTAATATGATAAAATATTTATTTTCAGATATTGACGGCACACTATATGTGCGTGAAGATGTAGCCAAAAATGATGTAAATGCCTGCCATAAATTTATTGAAACTGGTGGTGTTTTTTCACTTGCAACAGGAAGAACAGACTTAGAAATAGTGAATTTTGCCAAGCAGGAGAAATTTCCCAAACCAAGGTTTCGTATTTCTGGAAATGGAGCGGTAGTTTTTGATGATGAAGTTCTCGTTTTTGAGAGTCAGTTTTCGCAAAAAGCAAAAATTTTTTTAAAAAATTATTTAGCTACACATGTAGATGAATTTGTCATTGTTGAAATCAGCACTAAAGATCATATTTATTTTTTAATGGACCCGGAAGAGTGGGTTTTGAATTATAAAGATGATAAATTTACAATTAATTCAGATAAACTGGCTGACTTTGATCAGCTTGATTTCAATATTATGAAAATGTATATTGAAGGAAACGCAAAAATAATTACCGAACTGATTAATGAAATCACCACTAAATATGACACTGAAATTGAAATTTTTAGTGATATAACAGCAGTTAATCTAGGACCAAAAAGCATTAATAAAGGGACAGGAATTAATAAAATATTAACTAAATATGGAATAAAGCCCGAAGAAATAGCAGTTATTGGTGATGCAGCAAATGATATTGGAATGTTTGAAATTACGCCCAACAGTTTCACCTTTGATTATGCCAAAGATTTTGTTAAAACAAGCGCAAATTATATTGTAAAAAATGTCGCGGAAGCAATTGAAATAATCATTAAAAAAAATAGAGATGAGGAATCAAAAAATGAATTATAATAAAAGAGTTAACCAAATTCAAGAGCAATTAGCAAGCCAAAATCTAGATGCCTTTATTACATTATGTCCTGAAAATTATTTTTATCTATCAGGCTTTAGTGGTTCATCAGGTGCACTTTTGATTACGAAGGATGCACTGGTTTTAATTACAGATTCAAGATATGAAACACAGGTAAAGGAAGAAACAGCGCAAACAAAGCTTGAAATAATTATTCACAAGGGGCCGTTAATGGAAGCTTGTATCAAAATTATTCGTAAACTAGAAATTAAGAAACTGGGTTTTGAAGCTGATCGCCTGCTTGTAATCGAAAAAGCGGAACTCAAAAATGCCAATGCAGAGCTCCACCCCCAAGTTAAATTTATTGAAAAACTACGTGCAATTAAAGACGAATTTGAGATTATAAAAATAAGAAAAGCCGTTCGTGTCATCGAAACAGTATTTGAAGAAATGTTAACATATGTTAAGCCGGGAATAACAGAAATTGATTTGGCGGTACAAATGGAAATGCGAATAAGACAATTAGGAGGAAGTGGAACATCTTTTGATACCATTGTAGCCTCGGGGATTCGTGGTGCCCTACCCCATGGCATTCCAACAACAAAAAAATTAGAAACAGGAGAATTTATTTTGGTTGATTTTGGTGCTATTGTCGATGGATATTGCTCTGATATGACAAGAACTTTTTGTCTAGGAACTCTTAAACAAGAAAAAATGGGAGATATTTATAATGCTGTCTTAGAGGCTCAGCTTAAATCAAGTAGTGCAATTTCATCTGGGAAAACCGGGAAAGAAATCGACACAATTGCTCGAAATAGTATTATAGAGGCAGGATATGGAGCGTACTTTGGCCATGGTCTTGGACATAGTGTGGGAATAGAAATACATGAAAGACCGTTACTAAATCCACAAGAGGAGAGTATCTTAGAAGAAGGTATGGTTGTTACAGTAGAGCCTGGAATTTATATCGAAGGAATTGGTGGTGTCCGCATCGAAGACATGGTACTAGTACAAAAAGATACAAATGATAATCTTATGACTTTACCTAAAACACTTTTTATAGTATAATAGTATAAGAAACTTTAGGAGGAAATACAAATGATTTCAGTGAATGACTTTAAAACTGGTGTAACAATAGAATTTGATAAGCAAATTTTCAAAGTAATGGAATTTCAGCATGTAAAACCAGGAAAAGGGGCCGCATTTGTTCGCAGTAAATTACGTAATTTACGGACGGGGGCAGTAATTGATCATACGTTTAATGCAGGGATTAAAGTAGCCAAGGCGCAAATAGATTATAAAAAGATGCAGTATTCTTATAATTCAGGGGATGAATATGTATTTATGGATTTAGAAACATATGAAATGATTGAAATTCCGACTAAATTAATGGAGTGGGAAGGTAAATTTTTAAAAGAGGGTATGGAGGTTGAAATCGAGCAATTTAATGCAGAGATTTTAGGCGTTTCATTACCTGATAAAGTTGAACTTTCTATTAAAGAATGTGAGCCTGCAGTCAAAGGTGATACAGCAACAAATGCAAATAAAGCTGCAATTGTTGAAACGGGACTAGAGGTAAAAGTCCCTTTATTTGTCCAAGATACGGATATAATAATTGTTAGTACAGCAGATGGAAAATACGTCTCGAGGAAATAATTAGGAAATATGAGCAAAATATGTGACTTTAATATAAACATATGATATAATATATTATATAAACAGGAGAAACAAAAAGAGGTGGATGCTAAATGGTACAACAAAAAGAAGTGAAGTATGTGTTATGTTCTGAAAATACAGAAGGTATTGGCGTAATTCATAAAGAAGCAATTTGTCATATAGCATATGCAACAGCATTAGATGCTTTAGGAGTCTCATCATTTTTAACAAATGAGCAAATAAGAAAATTTACTAATAAGAAAACAAATTTTTCTAAATTTATAGATGGAATTGATATTGAAGTACATATTCCAATTAAACGCGATTTAAATGCTTACCACTTAATGGAAAAGGCACAAAAAGAAATTCAACAAAACTTTTCTGATTTACTTGGTATAAAAGTTCGGAAGATTGATTTAGTTATTGATCAAGTATTATTCTAGGAACTAAGTAATTAGTCTCCCGAAATGAATATAAGTAACGGCTTATATTCATTTCGGGGAATTAATTCCCCAAAATTTCATATTACCCTTTTTATCCCCTTTTTATCCCCCTCCTTACCTTAGGAATGTTTTACATTCCTAGGGTTTTTTTTTATCGTTAAAAGGGGTATAATGTATTTAGGTAATTTTTTAAGGAGTGACTAAATATGAAACTGGCACCAAGACTTGGGTTTATTGTCGATAATATTCCAGATGATGCAAATTTAATTGATATTGCAGCTGATCATGGGTATGTTGCCTTAGCGCTAAAAAGACGAAATCCAAACCGTAAAATTGTTGTAAGCGATATTGCCGATAAACCACTAAAATCAGCTATGGACAATTTTGTTACGGCTGGTTTTAGCGATGTTGATTTTCGTTTAGGAAGTGGCTTAGAAGTGATAAAAGTTGACGAATCCTTTGACTATGCGATAATAGCAGGCATCGGCGGTAAATTAATGCACCAGCTTATCAATAAGGAAATGCTTAAAACGGCGGCTGTAACGACATTTATTCTACAAGCAAATGTGGGTATGCATTTAATGCGGAGATGGTTATACGAACATAATTATCTGTTAACATCAGATGTGTTAATCAAAGATAATGGGCGAATTTATGAATGTATCATCGCCAGCAAGTCCAAAATAAAAGCTCCTTTATGGCGTAGTGATGAGAGGCAGCGTGAACTATCTTTTCATTTTGGTGTGCTACCTGACAAACAGGATGTCGCTATTTATCATGAATGGTTGCAGCAACAAGAAATGAAATATAGTAATAAACTATTACAACTTGCACGTGCAACAACTGGTGATGTAGCACCAAAAATAGCCCAATATCAAGAGCTATTAGACTATGTAAGGGAGCAATTAAGATGAGTGTTAAATTAGGTGATTTAATTCGGGAATTAGAAATAAGAATTCCTTTATATTTATCAGATAAAGCGGATAATAATGGCTTGAAAATTGGAAGCTTAGACACAGAAATAGAAGTAATAATGGGAACGTTAGAGTTAACACGCGAAGTTCTTAATTTTGCTATAGAAAAAAAAGTAGATGCTATTTTTGTTCATCACGATCCAATTTATTTTCCACTTAAAGTTCTTAATTTTGACGATGCACATACAAGTTTACTTGTGGAATTGATTAAAAATAATATTGCGCTCTATGTTGCACACACAAATATGGATGCTGCAGACAGGGGCTTAAATGAGTATATGTATCAAAAGCTGGGTGGACTGGATAGTCAAATATTAGATGAAACATCAAAAATAGGCCGATACGGATTTTTAGGCGAAGAAGTACCACTTAATAAATATATTAGAAAAGTAATTTTACCCTATACAGATGAAATCAAGGTGATAAGTAATAACGAAAATCATATTATTCGCAAAATAGCGGTGGTTAGTGGCAGTGGTGGGGATTTCTATAGACAAGCAGTGATGCAAAAAGTTGACCTATTTATTACCGGCGACATCGGTTATCATTTAGCAATGCAAGCAAAAGAAGATAATTTAGCAATTATTGATATTGGTCATAATTTTGAAAAGATAGTTGAAGAAGTATGGGACAGAATTTTTAGTGAAATAAAACAGGAAGCTAAATTAGACCTTATCATCGAGACAGCAGATTTTTCATTTACTCCATGGAAAACAATGGGCAAGCTTTTATAAAATAGGTGTTTTAATTGGTGAAATTGCTAAATGAACTGATAAAAAAGTGATAACGCTATTTTATCCAGATAAAAACACGATAAAATTAGTTTCAGCTATTGAAAAATGGGTGGAGATGAAGTATAATAGTTATTAGCTTGTTTATCTGCAATTAGCATATATAACAATGACGTTTGAGACGAAGGGGGGCATACATCATGTCAACACGCACTGTAGTTCGAGATAATGAATCGGTAGATGACGCATTAAGAAGATTCAAGAAGAAAGTCGGTCAAGCTGGTACCCTTGCTGAAACAAAAAAACGTGAGTTCCATTTACGACCAGGACTTAAAAAGAAACGTAAACAAGAAGAAGCACGTAAGAAAAAGACATTCTAATTAGAGAAGAGTATATAATTATATACTCTTTTTTACTTGAAAAAAAGAAGGTCACATGCTATAATTGGACTATATTATTGCTGAATTAGCATAGTAAATAAATCAGATATGCATAGAGAAAATACAGTTAGGTGAAAGTATTGGTAGCTGATTATTGAAGACACTAAGGAGATAACCCAGTTTACTTTTCTGGGATAAGAAAATAAGATGAGTATGAAGATAATAATTATCTTTATATTGAAGGTGGTACCGCGGAATAAGTTTCGCCCTTCATTTAGTTTGCAATCAAGCTAAATGAAGGCTTTTTTAAATTTAAGGAGGATTTTATGCATAATATAATTAAATGTAATGATGTCTGTCTTGCTATGGTAGACAGCAAAATTGAAGTTAGAGGCTTTGTTGCTAAAAATAGAAATCTAGGAGGTATGATTTTTCTTGATTTACGGGATAGAAGTGGTATTGTACAATTATTAATTTCACCCGATCATCCCAACTATGAGACAGCAAAAACAATTAGAAATGAATTTGTGATTTCGGTGAGCGGAGCAGTTGTTCAAAGGCAAAGTAAAAATCCCAATATGATAACTGGTGATGTTGAAGTAATAGTAGAAGAATTTGAGATTATATCAAGCGCTAAAACAACACCACTAATTATTGCGGAGCAAACTGATGCCTTAGAGGAGGTTAGGCTTTCTTACCGCTATTTGGATTTAAGGCGGCCTAATATGCAGGCCCGCTTTTTGTTAAGACATCGTGTAAATAAATTTTTTCATGCCTTTTTAGATGAAGCAGGATATATTGAAGTAGAAACACCAATTCTTTCAAAATCAACGCCCGAAGGAGCCCGCGATTATTTAGTTCCAAGCCGTGTCCACCAAGGTGAATTCTATGCATTACCACAGTCACCACAGCTATATAAGCAGTTACTTATGCTTGCAGGATTTGAAAAGTATTATCAAATCGTTCGCTGTTTTCGTGATGAAGATTTAAGAGTAGATCGACAACCAGAGTTTACACAATTAGATATCGAAGCAGCCTTTGTTAAGGAAGAGGATATCTACAGATTAATCGAGAAAATGCTCGTTGAGCTGTTTAAAGTTGTCAAAGATATCGATATCAAAGCTCCATTTGAACAAATCAGCTATGATGATGCGATGAATATTTATGGAAGTGACAAACCAGACACAAGATTCGGCTTAAAACTAGTTGATTTTACAGCAATAGGTTCAAAATCGCAGTTTAGTGTCTTTGCCAGTGCAGAAGCTGTAAAAGCTATTTTTGTCCCTTTGGGAGTAGGACTTTCACGCAAAGAAATTGATGGATTAACAGAGTTTGTTAAAATATATCAGGCTAAGGGATTAGCCTGGCTTAAAGTCCAAAATGGAACAGTAGAAGGGCCAATTGCCAAGTTTTTTACTGAAGCAGAAAAAGGAGCATTTCAACAAAAAGCAGAAGAGGGAGATCTGATATTATTTGTTGCTGATAGCTTAGAAATAACACAGAAAGCATTGGGGCAATTGCGCTTGCACCTAGCCAAAAAATTAAATTTAATTCCTAAGAATGTCTATAACTTTTTGTGGGTCATTGACTGGCCACTATTTGAATATGATCAAAAAGAAGAACGCTATTTTGCAGCACACCATCCATTTACAGCACCACAGATAGGACAAGAAGAGATGATAACAACAGATAAACAAAATGTTCGAGCGAGGGCATATGATATTGTTCTAAATGGCTATGAAATTGGTGGAGGGTCAATTAGAATTAGCAATCCAGAAATACAAACAAAAATGCTACAAGCAATTGGCATGAGTGATCAAACAATTGTAGAACAGTTTGGGTTCTTGTTAGAAGCATACAGCTATGGGGCACCAACTCATGGCGGAATAGCTTTGGGAATTGATCGAATCATGATGATTTTGACTGATACCGATATAATATCAGATGTAATTGCTTTTCCTAAAACATTATCTGCACGCGATTTAATGATGCAGTCACCGTCAACTATTGAAAGTGATCAATTAGCAGAATTAAATATTGAAGTAACATCACAAAAAAAAAGGAAGTAATTGATAAAAGGGGGACACACAGATGGAATTTAAAAGTGTAATAGAAATTGAAACCTTCTTCAACCAATTAACGACTAAAAAGCAGGATTACCCACCATTTTTCATGTTGAAACAAGCACTAAAGGCTATTGGGAATCCAGAAAAAAAATTACAGTATATCCATGTTACCGGAACAAATGGTAAGGGGTCAACCGCAAATTTTATTGCTAGTATTTTACACAGTAATAAATTAAATGTTGGCTTGTTTACTTCCCCCCATTTAATGCACATAACCGAACGCTTTTGTGTAAATGGGGTCAAAATTAGTGAATCAAAGTTTATTGCTCATTTTAATAGAATTTATACTTTAATTGGTGAACAGATTAGTTTAATTCAATTTGAATGGTTAACATTAATTGCCTATGATTATTTTTTTGCAATTAATGTTGATATCGTTGTGTTAGAAGTGGGTATTGGGGGAACATATGATTCAACTAATATAATTCCTCACAAATTGGCAGCAGTTATTACTAATATTGGGTTAGACCATACTCTGTTACTAGGACCAAGCTTAGCAGAAATTAGAGCTCAAAAATGTGGAATAATTACGGCCCAAACAAGATACGCTTTTTTTGGTAAGGACGTTTTGGTAGCTGGAGATCATCCCCCTAATTCTTATAAATATGGAATTAATTTTGTTTATGAGGATATGGGAAGTCTTTTTACGATTAATAATAAGACTTATATTACAGGAATAAAGCATTTTCCCCAATATCAATATGAAAATCTCGCACTAGCTATTTGCGTGTGCCAGGTTATATTAGAAAGCTATTTTAATATTGAGATCGATTGGGATCTGATTAGTCACGATAATCAGCAATTTAACCTGCCAATCCGTTTTGAAAAAATTAATTATCAAGAAAGAACAATTATGTTAGATGGAGCGCACAATATATCTGGTATAATTACATTAACTAAAGCGCTAAAGCAGCACTATAGTGATAAAAAGCTCATTTTTGTATTCGCTGCCATGCAGGATAAAGACGTATTAGACATGTTGTTACAATTAGAATCAGCGGGAACGGTTTATTTATTTGACTATCAGCAATTTTATGCGCGGGCGATTGATATTAATAATTATGGGATGTACGCCAAAATAAAGACAATTGAGCGACTAGAAAAACTTGTTGTCGATAGCGCCGACAATGAGCAGGTTGTTATTGTGGGATCAATTTATTTTGTTTCTTATGTGAGAAATAAAATTTTCACCCCCCAAAGGGTTACATAATATAAATTATAGGAAGTTAATTATTCTAAAGGAGAGAAGGGGATTTTTTTGGATACAGTCATCTATACCGAAAAACAACTACATATTTTAGTTATTGCTGCACAAGAGTTTTTATCAGCGGGATATATTGGTGCATCAACTAATGTCATAGCACAAAAGGCAAATGTTGCTAAAGGGTTGATTTTCCATTATTTTAATAATAAAGAACAGCTTTACAAGGCTGTTCTACTGCATAGTTTTGATATTGCCCAAAAATGGATTGTTGGTAAAACATTTTCGTTGTCAACTTATATGGATGCTTATGATTTAATGATAGCCATTTTAAAAGTTAAGGCAATATTGCCTTTAGAAGAACCACTTTTTGCTCCCCTACTCCTCCAATCATTTACGGTAGAAACCGTTGTACCAGATGATATTATTAAATTTACAGCAGAACTCAAGCAAAAGTATGAAGCAATTTATGCAAGTTATATAAGTGGGCTATTTCTTATAGCGGGGATTAAAAAGCAATATATCAGGGACAGTCAAATAAATCAACGTGTCATGTGTATGATTGAAGCAGCTTTTAATTATGAAATTAGTCTATTATCCGAACCAAGTATCAAAGCAATTACTGGAGTTACAATTACACCATATGTTGAAATTATTAGAAAAGGAATAGAAAAATAAGCAGACTTGCCTTAAGCTCTGCTTATTTTTATTTTTGTCGGAAAAGAAATAAAATAAGTTCCTTGATAACCATATCCTGGGGGCGACCCGATTTGAGTTTTATTTCGGCCGAAATAATTTTGTTAAGAGTCTGTTTAAACTGGTCATCACTAATTTTAATGGCTGTTTTCAATAAAAGTTTAGTTCTATAGGGATGAATTTCAAGTCGCTTAGCAATTTTTTCTTGTGTGTATGAAAAATTAGCTAAGGTTCTTATTTGGTACATTTGTTTATAATTTTTCAAAAGCAGCGCCAGTAGTCCAAAGATATTTTGCTGGTGCAGGAGAATATTATCTAAAATTTTCATTGTTTGATTTAACTTCTGCTCTTCTATTTTTTGCATCAAGCCAAACACTTCTTCTTCTAAAAAAAATGTTTCTCCCGTAAAATCATTTAAGGTTAATGGCTGCTTCGTATTAAGTTTTTCAAGCTTAGCACGATTGATTTCTGCTAAAATAAGTTCAATGTTATTTTTGTAAAGCTGCGCCACTTCTTTGATGTCTTTTGGCGATAGATTATGGGGAACAGATGCTAGTTTCACGTTAATAAATTCTGTGACGGCCACTTCTGCTTTTTGTTTAACATTAATTATATTGGCATACGCTAATAGTGGTGCTAGCTGTTTTTGCAAAGTTGCGCTCAAATCATTGTCTTGATTAAAAATAAAGATACAGCAGTTAGCTGATTTTTGCATGGATGAAGCAATATTTGGTGTTAATAATTCAAGAAATTCGGCAAGATTGACTTTAACAAGATCATTTATGACAACAACTTTGGTCCCCCCAAATAAGTTATCAGTACAGACCTCTTGAAAAACCTGGCTAATAGCTGTTTCTGTGGCTGAAACATAGATTATTTCAGCCATTTGCGTAATTTCCTTAATTTTCTGGGTGATGAAATACTGCTCAGTTCCTTGTAAAAAATATATCATGTATTTCACTATGCTCCTCTACTGTCAATGTTTGAAAAATGAGATTGGTCCTAAAAAGAAAAAGCTTTGGGAACCATCTTGGTTTGTAATCCAATATTTGATATTATTATTACTTAATAATGAAGTAACTTCCTTATGTGGGTGTTTATGAATGTTTTTGCTTTGTACACTAATTATACCATATTTTGGCTCAATAGCTTGTAAAAAATCAGGTGATGTACTTGTTTTACTGCCATGGTGGCCGAGTTTGAGGACATCAGCTTTTATATTAGGATATAACCGTAAAAATTGCTCTTCTCCCTTGAGTTCTAAATCTCCCATGAAAAGCCAGGTATATTGCCCAAAGCGACCATATACAACAATTGAGGCATCATTACTGCTACTAGTGGTCGTAAAAGCCGGTAATAGATAAAAATAAGGGGTTCTGGTTGCCGCGCTAACACGAGTTATCTTGGGCAGCATCTTAGGAAATAAAGTGGGCTCTATTGTTATTGTCGATTGATTATTGATGTAAATATGTGCAACCGGCATCAGCAGTAATAATTGATTTAGGGCACCAGTATGATCAATGTCATCGTGTGTTAAAACAAGGGCATCAATTTTTGTTATTTGAAGGTTATTAAGATAGGGAATAATAATGTTTTTCACCATCAGTTCATTTTTATCGGCTTGAATTGATCCACCTGTATCAATGATAACAGCATACTCACCAATTTTAATAATCGTACATTCACCATAAGGCAAAGATAGAAAATGAATGCTATTAAGGAGAAAATTGAAACGGAAAATTGTAAAAGAAATTAAGATAAATGCAAGGGTAACTTTTAGCATTTTAACCAGCTTATTAGTTAAAATAAGCTGTGCCAAGTACAGTGCAATAAATGCTAAAAGGTAGACCTGCCACATAAAATATAAAGGGGTGGTCAAACGTATATTTGCTAAATCACTATATGCTACTAGTAAATCGACCCCCGAAATGATTGGTTTAATGAGCGGACTCAAAAATTTAAAGCAAAGTAGTAACCAAATCAAAAGATAAATAAGACTAAAAATCGGCGTAAATAAAAATGTTGCTAGAAAAGGCAGTAAGAACACAGACTGCTGTAAATAACTAGTAATAGCGCTTGTTGATAGGATACAACCAATATTAGAGCGTATCTTTTTGGGATCCATTTTACTATTTATGAGAAGATAGAAGCTACAAATAAAAGAATACTGGAAGCCAATATTAAAAATAACAAAAGGGTTCAAAAAAACAAAAAAAATTGCAATACCCAGTAAAACAATTAATTTTTGCTCAAAAGTAATCTTCTTCTGTGCAAAATCCTCATAGAATTTATAAAGCCAAAGCGTAAGACTAGCACGAAGAAAGGAGATATTTTGCAGAAGCATCAAGGTATAAAACCATAAGAAAACAAAAAAGCAAATATCAACAGTTTCTTTTGTTACACGCAGTAATCGTCCTAAAAAAGCGCTGATTTTCTTTAATAGTCCTAAGTGGCTTCCAGACACGGCTAAAATATGAGCAATGCCAATTTCAATAAAAATTTGTCTGCTATCCCCAAATCCGGAAGAACTACCTAAAATAAAAGCATGTAAATATGGTTGTAAGACTGGATCAAATGTTGCAATATAATTAATTAATTTTACTTTAATCCGCAAGTATAAGGGAACCATAGCAGCTGTTCTATTGGCTACAATATCCTGAGCAAAACATTGCTTAAAGCGCCCCATTGAATTACTATAAGTCTTGAAATTAAATAAGAGGAAATTAGCATCAGCAGTTATTGGCATCAGCTTACATGTCAATAAAATGGAACTCCCAATTTCAAAATCAGCTAGCAAATCACTTTGAACTAAAAGCCGCTCCTGCACAAAAAAAGCTTTACGTACTTGAATTTCATACGTGATAGCTTTCTGCTTCACCTGTTTTGCAATAATCATTCCCACTTTTTCTTGTAAGAAAATTGGCTGATCAAGGGTGTTAATGTGATAAAAACAGACTAAATTGACGCTAAACAGGCATATTGCCCCAAGGTAAGCAAAAAACAGGCGCTTGCTAAATTTATTATAAATGAGATAGGCAATATAAAGGGAAAAAAAGGTAGTGAATAAGAAGCTAACTAATTGCATATCGGTAAAAAAATGGGCAATTACAATGATTGTCAAGAGAAAATAAAGCATCAGTGTAGCCATTATATCGTTATTTCATTACGTAATTTTTCAAAAGTAGTAGCACCGATACCCTTTACCTCTAATAAATCTTCAATTGCTTCAAATTTTGCACTTTCGCGCTTTTTGATGATATCATCAGCCTTTTTTTCCCCGATGCTTGGGAGGGTCATTAATTCCTTTTTCGTTGCTGAATTTAGGTTTACTTGACTCCCTTTAGTTATCTTTACTTCCCCACTTTGATCTTGCCCCGGTGGATTATCAATATTGATAAGAGCTGCTGTATTGTTAGAAATTATTGTAAAAAGTTGTAGTGTATGGTTGATCAAGATAAAGGAACAAACTAATGCAACAGCAATTAGACTCCCTTTATTTAAAACATAACTAGAGAAAATCAACTTATTACGCTGAAAAAAATTACGAAACCACATAAAAAAAACTCCCATTCTATAAAGTACTATATACTTTATATTACGAGAAGTTAATCTGTTTTTATTCAATAATTGGACATGTTTCGAACAATTCATCTAGTCTGTAACGTAGATGCTCATCTTGTAAGAATATGTGTGCACATATTTCAAAATATTGTATCGCTACCCATCCTTCTTTTGGATCACCTTCAACATGCAAGTTGGTTAAATCATTGATAGCTAATTCTTTAAATTCTTGCATAATACCATTTATTTGACGGTCATTGCTAGCAATAGCTATAACAAAGACATCCGCAAACGTTGATAGTCCTCTAACGTCATAAGATACCATGACTGGTACTTTTTTATCTTCTATCGTATCAATAACGATTTTTAAATTTTCATTCATATTATTCCCTCGTTTCAATTTTTGGTGGAAGTTGTTCTAACCATGATAACATATTTTGGGTTGTCCAATACAAGTTTTCATGGGTTTTGTGTAGGTGAATCTTTGTATTATATATTTTTTCTTTCGCAGCAAGGTAAAGACTTTGTTTTGCTAAAGCGAAAACTGCATCTTTGGGGGCTAAATAAGGGCGCTTAAATTCACAGAAGTCGGCAACAAACAATGCTAATCCTAGCTCTGAAAGTTGAGGTAACCCAATAGAATGGAAGGCAATTGCTTCAATTATATCGGAATCAACATTATCATAGAGTTGCTGTAACATCAATGCACCAGCAAAACCATGCCAGACTGGTGAGGGTGCATCACTATAAATATTATAATATTTATCCACAATTACACGTTGGTTTTCCAATGGCATTTCTTTAGCATAGTCATGAAATAAAGCTGTAAAAAAACAGATATCTTCATCTAAGCCATGGATTTTAGCAAGCGCTTTAATCGTAAAACAAACGCGCATTGTATGCTGAAATCTTGAATAGGACATGCTATTATAAACTAAGACCATGTTTTTAGAAATGGTAAACATTTCATTTTTCATGTAATAATTAGCAATATGGGGGGGGATTTCATCAAAGATAAGATGATCCGCAAATAATAATTTTTCATAGCCATAAATTTCTGATATTGGGAAAAAATTTTCACCAAGTTTTGTGATATTATAGAGTCCCTCTGATTGGTAAAAAGTCTTGCTGTCAAATGATGCCACAAATTCTGATAAAGACATATGAACATAGCTAAGCGTGTCATCAAATAAACGACAAATTTCTTGCATATATAGTCTCGCTTGGATTGCTGTATAGCTATCATTAACAAAAACTAATGTGCATGGCTGCGCCTTTGCAACCAGAGT
Source organism: Culicoidibacterales bacterium (assembly GCA_051652245.1). Classification (GTDB taxonomy): domain Bacteria; phylum Bacillota_I; class Bacilli_A; order Culicoidibacterales; family Culicoidibacteraceae; genus BHER01. The sequence continues at coordinate 69,695 of JBOFTV010000075.1, forward strand.
TAAGATATTGGCTTGATCATGAGTTGTAAATGGCTCAAAATTACTGCAATAATATAACATGACTGACACCTCTTTTACTTAATTGCTTCAACTAATTTTGAAAAAACTTGTTTTTCATCGACATATGATTTTTTGTAAATGACAATTTGATTTCCAATACTATAACCATAATCTACTCTTAATGTATCAGTTAAAATAACAATTGCCTCTTTTTTTGTAAGGAGTGCATTGGAAAGTAGGTGGATTTTGACTAATTCATTTGCTTCAATTAAGATGCGAAATGATTCTATGCTTGCTTCGGTAATTTCCTTTTTACCAATTTGGGCAGTTGATTTTATCTTTTGCGCGGCACCGCGGATGAACTTTTGTTGTTTATTTGTTAGACTCATAATTTTCTCCATTTCTTTTCCTTATACAAGGGCATTTTTCTTATACACTAGTACTTTTGGGAGCGTCCAAATTTCAACCACAGCATCACGGCTTTTAATTGAAATCCAGCCTAGACCAGAAATAACAATGTCTGTTTTATCACGCTTAGTGACGATTTTTGTGAGAACATGTTTCCTTAATTGGGGAGATATTTCTAACAAATCGGCAGTTGGGGGACTTAATAAAGAGCCTATGTGCTCTGCAAAGAACTGGTCACTTGCTTCAACTTTTCGGCGATGGATTGGTAATTGTTGGTTAAAGTAAAATGTGATTGAATTATTGCCCGCAGGTGTTATTTTGACTTGGACATAGCCACCAACAAAAAAACATTGTGGTTCATAGATAGGATAGTTTATCGCTCGTATAGGTTTTAAAAGCGTAATTTCCTTTAAGAATTTAGGGGGGAGATGATAGGTGAATTGCTGTGGTTTCATCACACCGGGTGTATCGTAAAGTGTGATCTTTTCACAAGTGATTTCAAGTTCATTAAGCGTTGTTCCTGGAATAGGTGAAATAATAGGAGCAACGCTAGTTGATAAATTTTGTTCTCTAAAGAAAGCTTGAATCAAAGAAGATTTACCAACATTAGCACTTCCAATTATTTTAACAGCTTTATCGCTAGCAAACTCCTCTAAGTACGTTAAAAAAAAGCGGATCCCCAAGTTTTCCTTGGCACTTACAAAAAAGATATCCAGCACTTCGATTTCATGCATCTTAAATGATTCTTGGATATATTGATACCAAATATCATATCTTCTCATTGCTTTGGGGATAACATCAATTTTATTTACGATGACAATAATTGGTTTTTTGCGGAGTGAGGAAGCAAGTTCAAATAAACTACTTCCAAGTAAATCGGTGATATCGAGCATATGAATCATTAGCGAATCATCCATTGCAATATTATCAATTAAGGTGTAGAGTGCTTCATTTTGAATGTCGACAACTTGAAAATCACTGTATTGCTGAATGCGAAAACATCTTTGACATTTTTGATTTTTCAGATGTTTTTCGAGGATGTAGCCAACGGCTGTTTCATCGGCGGTTTGTAGTGTTATACCACAACCTCTACAAGAAAGTTTATCCATTGTTGCCTCTTTTCTCACTATGTGGTGGAATGAATTTTTTTTCAAATGCTCTGATTAGTCGGATGAATACATTTTTGTCCGGAACAATGGGGGCTGTAAGGATTGTTGTAATCCCAGCTTTGTTGCCGCCAATGATATCAGTTGTTACGCGATCACCAATAGCAACAAAGTGTTGCTTATCGATAGTTGACTGAGTAATGATTTTCGTAAATAATTTCCCATTTTGCTTTCGGGCAAAGTGATGCCACTCAATGGGCAGAGTGTTGACAAAGTTTGCCACGCGTTTACGTTTACGGTTGTTGGAAACAATAATTAATGTAATATCATTGTTAGAGAGATCGGCAAACCAGCGATCAAATAGCACAGGACGATTATGCTGTTCATCATCAACAAGCGTATTATCTAAATCAGCTAGAATAACAGAAATATTATGCAGTTTAAAAAATTCCATCGGAATATCATAAATAGATGTAAAATAGTAGTCTGGAGAAAGATTTTCAAACAAAAGATTACCTCCTCAACGGTTTAAATCCTATTTTCAAGATAGTGTAAAATGATATTAGTTGAGTTTTTTGATGCTAAATCGATATATTCTGTAAAGGTTACATTAGAGTTTTTACCAACAATGTCACTAATTGAACGGACAACAATAGTTGGAATATCATATTGGTAGCAAACTTGCATCACTGCAGCCGCTTCCATTTCAACGGCAGCAATGTTAGGTATTTTATCACAAAGCGATAAAATTATGTTGCGGTCACTAATAAAGCTATCACCTGTTGCAATTGTTCCAACAATATAATTGAGTTCAAAGGAAGTCATTATTTTAGTAAAGGTCGCTACAAGAGATTGATCACATGTATAGTGCTTTGGCATGTTTGGAACTTGGCCATAAGCATAGCCAAATGCTGTGGCATCAACATCATGATAAATACATTTATTTGCAATTACAATATCACCAACAGAAAATGAGAGGTCAATTGCCCCTGATGACCCTGTATTGATGACTTCAGTTACTTTAAAGTGCTCCAACAATAGAGCTGTTGATAATGCTGCATTGACTTTTCCAATTCCAGACTTAACAAGAACAATTTTATGGTTACTTATTTCGCCGATATGATATTCGAATCCCTGAAATTCGTACATTTCATATTTATCAATCGATTTCTTTAAATGAAGAATTTCCTCATCCATGGCTGCAATTATTGCAATTCTCATTAGTAATAACTCCTTTTTCTACTTTACATCAATGATTTTAACTTGGATATCTTTTTTGCTAGGTAATGTAACGCGAATGACTGCTCCTTTTTCTTTCCCTTCAATTGCTTTTGCAATTGGAGAGTCACTAGAAATCTTGCCTTCAAGAGGGTTTGATTCAGCTGTTCCCACGATACGATATGTTTCTACCCGATTAGTTGATAAGTCTTCAAAAGTAACGGTACTCCCAAATTGAACGATGTCTGATGATTCAACAACAATGATTTCAGCTTTTTGGAGCATATTTTCGATTGTTGTAATTCGTGCTTCAATGGTTGCTTGTTCATCACGGGCAGCATCATATTCAGAATTTTCTGATAAATCGCCAAATTCTCGCGCAATTTGAATACGCTCAATTACTTCTTTTCGTTTTACTGTTAGCAATAACTCTAACTCGTCCTCTAGTTGTTGTTTTCCTTCTAATGTCATTTGAAATGTTTTGTTACTCATGTGTTATTTCTCCTTTATTATTAACTTTTAATTCATTGCTTGTAAGATACCAGCATATTTAAACGTATACACCTATTATACACTATTTCTTGTTTGATGGGCACTATAAATTTTAGTAAGTATTAAATCAATAGCCACTGTATTATCGCCACCTAGTGGAATTATAATATCGGCATATCTTTTTGACGGCTCAATAAATTGATTGTGCATGACACTTACTGTTTCTAAATAATGTTTAATAACAGATTCTAAGCTACGTCCTCTTTGTTCAACGTCCCGGCGCAAGCGGCGAATAAAGCGAATATCGGCAGGTGTGTGTACATAGAACTTCATGTCCATTAAATCACGGAGGCGCTCATCTTCTAATGTTAAAATACCTTCAATTATAATAATGCTTGTTGGTTCAATAATTTCAATTTCACCCGACCGCGTATGATTAACAAAATCATACACTGGTTTTTGGATTGATTGATTATTTTTAAGCTTAATTAAATCAGCAACTAGAAGGTCATTATCAATTGCAAAGGGGTGATCATAGTTTGTTAGTAAGCGCTGCTGTAATGTTAAGTGTCCTTGATCTTTGTAATAATCATCATGTTTAATGATGGTTAATATTTCTTTTTGTGGGATTGATTGGGCTATTTTATCAGAAACAGTTGTCTTTCCTGAGCCGCTTCCCCCAGCAATTCCAATAATTAAAGGTGCTTTCTTCATTTTATCCATAATATGTTTTGTCCCCCGCTATCTTTTTTTTCTTATAAGTGTGTATTCTGGTAATGGTTGCTTAAATGGAATATAGATAATTTCTTGTGGGTGACGGGCTGCATCGAGCTCTTCCATTTGTTGATTAAATATTTTAGTCACGACAATTTCAATTTGTGCAATATTAGGACCAAAAAAGGAAAGCGTATCTCCTACTTTGAAAAAATTGCGTTGCTCAACTTTCAGCAGACCTTTTCCTTGATCAAATGTGAGTGCAATACCAACGAAATCTTGTGTTGGATGTTCGACCCTTGTGTTGTATAATTGCTGATTGTTATCCGGTATTTCGTGAAAAAAACTTTCTGCTGTAGCACGGTTAGCACACTTTTGTAGTTCATTAATTAGGCTGGCATCTAACTTGAAATTATCAGGATCTTGACAGTATAAGTCAATTAGCCGTCGATAAACGCTAACTGTTGTAGCAACATAATGAATTGATTTCATTCTACCTTCAATTTTGAAACTATCAATACCCATCTCAATCATTTCAGGTAGACTTTCTAATAGACTTAAATCCTTGGGACTCATCGAAAATTGATCGAGCGAGTCATCAATTTTAGTTGTTATCCCGTGAGAATCAATGTCAACTAAATCATATTCCCAACGGCAACTCTGACAACAGCCACCTCTATTAGAATCGCGGCTAGTCATGTGATTGCTTAGAGTACATCGGCCAGAATAAGCAATGCACATTGCACCATGGATGAATACTTCAAGTTCCACATCTGTTTTAGCTAATATCTCTTGAATTTCAGTTTTCATCATTTCACGGGCAAGAACAACACGATGTAATCCCTCTTTTTGATAAAAATCTGCTGTTTTCCAATTCAAAAGGGATTGTTGTGTACTTAGATGAACTTCCATACTAGGAGCAACAGCTTGGCAACGAGCAATGATGTAGGCATCAGCAACAATAATGCCAAAAATGCCAGCACTCTCCAGGGAGATTAGATATTCATCTAAACCATCTAAGTCTTCATCGTGAGCAAAAATATTTGTCGTCACATAAATTCGCGCATTATGCTGTTTGGCAAAGCTAGCACCTTCAATCATTTCTTCAATTGAAAAATTATCAGCACTAGAGCGAAGCCCAAACTTTTTGCCGCCAATAAAAACAGCATCGGCACCATACAGGACAGCAACTTTAAGTTTTTCTAAACTTCCAGCAGGAGCTAACAGCTCAGGCTTTTTAATAATTGTACGGTGACCATTTATTGTTTGTGAGATTTCTTTTCTCATTTTTAATATTCGCTCCTTTAGTAAATTGTTGGTTTGTAGAGAAACCCCTTATCAATTGTACGGTAATTTTCATCGTACAGAGCAGCTATTTGTTTGAGATAACTGCTCTTATGTTCTTCATATCTGATGATGTCATCGTTAAATAATTGACGCGCTTCGATGAATAAGCTGATAATTGTATCCATAAAAATGGGGCCATGTCCTAAAGAATCAAGTTTGAGGTATTTAATGCGGTTACACGAGGCTAAAAATGGGAGTTCATCAATTAAACAAATATCTTTGGGACTCATTATATGTGTGCCATTGACATTTTCAAAAATAGGATAATAATTATTTCTATCTTTGTCAAATAAATGTTTGATTTTACTATCTAAATTGACTAAATCTAAGTGCTGGTAATAATTATTTAAGAGATTACGTCGCGAATGAAACATTGAAAGGGGGCCAAAAGCCTGTATTTCGAGCAGTACATCACGATTTTCAAGGTTATCATTGATGCTTTTTATTGCTGTTTTTGTTAATTCTTTGGCTAAGGCAACGTGATGCACACCCTTATTTGCCCAATATTCGACACTATACCAATTTGTTGCCGTTGTTTCTGACGACCAAACTAGGGGATGTGGAAAATTAATTTCGTGCGCAATTTGATATATAGCAGGATCTGCGTAAATCACACCCGTAATAGTTTTACTTGCTAGCATGGTTAACAGAGCTGTTGCTGGTGGAATTAGTTTATTATCGATCATCGTGTGCATGTCGATATAGATTGCTTTATGGTGCTGATTAATGATTGTGATAACATCAGCTAATTCAATAAGATCATAGGTATAGTTAAGTCTTAGTGCTGTGCTTGTTTCACCAATAATGATACCATCGATGTCTTGTGTTAACAGACTAAGTAAATGTTCATGTGAACAAGGATTAACGAGTAGTTGCATAAATATTCTCCTTATTTCTTTTTTGTGATTGCAAGTCTATCACCTACATCAATAAAAGTTGTTTGAAAGTTAGGTAGAGTGGGAAGCCATTGAGAATATTCAATAATAGAGCGAACCAAAGGTCTTATCCGGCGATGCAATTTCTTAATATCTTCTTCTGTGGAAACTAGTCCATGAAAGTCCAAATTGTCAGTGATGATGTAGCCATTTTGTTTGACAAGGGGGCTAAATTTTTCAAAGAAATGTTTGTTGTTTCTTTTTGTGGCATCAATGAATAGTAAATCAAAAGGGGCTTTCTCACGACATTTTTCGTAGAATTCGGGAGAATCAGCATCATCTAAGTGAATAGTTATTTTATCAAAAGCAGCTATGTTTTTGATAGCTTCAGCAAAGCGTTCCTTATCTTTTTCAACACCTAAAACACTGCCATTAGTCAGTAAATGAAAATTGATGGCAGAGTAACCAATCGCTGAGCCTATTTCTAAGACGTTTTCGATTCTCTGTGGTGCCAAAAAAGAAGACAACCATTCCACGCTATCTTTCATAATTATCGGTATCTTATGTTCTTTGGCAAAGTGTTCTATTGTTTCAAGTAAAATAGTCGTATTTTGCATGGGTATCAAATCCTTTTCACAATCTATTATAACAAAAATGGCTTAAAATTGAAATTCTTTTATACGAAAATAGCAGCTAATTAAGGATAAAAAAAGAGCAAATTTCAATGCTCTTTTTCTTAACTATTCTTTTTCTTCTGTTTGAACTTCACTATCGGTATTTTCCGTACTTCCTAAATATTGTGGTAATTCAATACCAGCTTGTTTAGCAATTTCATGAAGGGGCGGTAAGCTAGTCGAAAAGTCTCTAAGAAAACTTTTAACACCACTTCCACCATTATCGCTATTACCAGAATCCCAGACTGTGATTTTATCAATATTTAAATTTGAAAGGGCTGTTGCCTGTGTTCGAACAATTTCTTCCATTTTTTCAATAAGTAATAGCGTTGCTGCTGATTGGGCGTCTCCTGCTGATGCAACTAATTGACGATAACCTTCGGCTTTTGCGTCTAAAATCTTTTTAAGTCCCTCGGCTTCGGCTGTATATTTCATTAGTGTGGCATCTGCATCACCTTGAGCAATTTTTCTTACTCTTTCGGCTTCAGCTTGTGCTTCAATTTCAATTTTTCGTTTATTTATTTCAATTTGAGCAATTTCTTCTTTATCCAGTCGCGCAATTTCTGTTCGCTTTTGTGCTTCTAAAATTATTTGTCTTGCTTCGGCTTGTGCTGTTTCCCCTTGTTGAAGTGACGCGGCTTCCGCTTTTGCTAGGGTTGCATTATACTGTGCCACCTGCGCTTTAGATGTGTTTTCTCCCTCGATAACTTCAGCACTTAATTGTGCTAACCTAATGCGTTGGTCACGCTCAGCTTCTTTTGTTCCTTGAGCAGATTGTGATTCTTCTTTTGCAACCGTAATTAGCCGCTCTCTATTTGCCTTTGCTTCTCCTGATGCTCCAAGTTTTTCTTGTTCAGCAACATCGATTTTTGCTTGTTGAATTGCTTCCGCTGCGGCTTTTTTACCAATTGCTTCAATGTAGCCAGATTCATCGGTAATGTCACGAATGTTAACGTTGATAACATCTAATCCAATTTTATTAAGCTCTTCGTTAACATTCGTATTGATACTTGTCAAAAACGTTTCGCGGTCTTTATTGATTTCTTCAATTGTCATTGTTGCAATTACTGAGCGCAATTGCCCAATGATGATATCCTCAGCCCGTGAAATAACATCACTTGAAGGAAGTCCTAGTAACCTTTCGGCAGCATTTTGTAAAAGTTCTTGTTTAACAGAAATTCCTACCGTAAAAGTTGAAGGAACACTAACACGGATGTTGTTTTTTGATAGCGTGCTTTTTAGATCAACTTCAATTGCTAAGGGTTCGAGTGATAAATAAGTGTAGGCTTGAAATAGTGGCCAAACAAATGCGCCACCACCATGAATTGTTTTAGCGCTTTGTCCACCACTGGTTTTCCCGAAAATAACGAGGACCTGATTTGATGGGCATCGCTTATAGCGGCGCGCGATTGTTGTAATTAATGATAAAAAGATGATGGTTATAACGACAATTAGAATTAGACCTTCCATAATGTTTCCTCCTAAAATTTTAATTAACTTGGGTTACCGTGATAGATTGTTGTGTAACATCAGATACTTCTACTAGTGTCCCAGTTTCTAGTGGTCCATCTGCTGCAAGAACATCATAAATGATATATTTTCCTTCTACTGAAAATTTTGCCTTGCCTTTTCCATTTTGAGTCGAAAGATACATTGTTCCCTGGGCACCAACTGAGGGATAGAGATCTTTTACTACTGGTGTTTCTAGTTTCTTAACTTTTGACATTAAAAATGAGTAGACTAGCATCATAATGCTACCACAAACAAAACCGAAAAGAACACTTAAAACAATAGAAAAGGTGAATTGTTTGATGAACATTAATGTCGACCATGAAAATACCATGAAGAAAGATAAAACACTATCAACAGATAGTAAAACAAATGATGTATCAGAAGAAATATCTTCTGCTGTGTGTACATCTGCATTAAAATCATCGACAGTAAAGTCATTGTCAGCACCAAATCCAAAGATTGTTAGAGCAAGTTTAATGACAAATAAAACAGTAACTGCACAAGCAAAGTACCATAAAGCATTCATATTTTTAATTCCTTTCGCTGAAGTATATACTATAACAGTATATCACAAAAGATAAAAAGCACACTGTTCTTTACACTCAAAATAAAAAAAGGTTTACTTTTAGAAACCCTTTTTTTATTAGTTATTTATTGGTTTTTTCTTTTTTACCTTGGTCGCTATATTTAGTCATATCATGGTGCCCCTCCCAGCGGTCAACAACTAAGGCGCTGACCATTGAGCCACTTACATTTAGCATTGTTCTTCCCATATCAATGATTGGATCAATCCCAAAAATTCCACCTATTTTCTCCATATAGTTTCCTAGTCCAAGACCATTTAGGGTAACGGTTGCAGCAACCGTTGCTGTTCCTGGAACACCAGCTATACCAATTGAACCAATTGTTACAACCACAACGACTAAAGCCAAAAAGCCAAAGTCAACTGGTAGTCCTGCAATACTTGCAACAATTATTGCAAGCATCGCGGGGAAAACACCAGCACAACCATTCATACCAATTGTTGTCCCTAGGCTTCCCACAAAATTTGCTGTTTCACCCGAGACACCCAAATCATTATTTAGTGTCTTTAACGTGTATGGTAGTGTTCCAACACTCGATCGAGATGAAAAGGCAAATAAAAGTGTCCCACTGGCCTTTTTAAAGTAAGTAATTGGGTTAAGTCCCGAAAACATTAAAATAATAGCATGGACAATAAGCATCATTAGGACACCTACATAAATTGCAACAATAAAACTAAAAAGTTTTACAATTTCTGTCATTCCATTTTGAATAATGGTATTAGAAACTAGTGCAATAACACCATAAGGCATGAATTTCAGAATATTAGATAACATGCTGTTAACTACAGTAGATGTTGAGGCTAAAAATGAAATAAAGGGAGCAACTTGATCGGCCTTTTTCACTTTTAAAAATCTTATTGCTGAAGCCATGATGGCTGCAATGATAACAACGGAAACAATTTTTCCGTTATCAGCAAAAGTGCTCATAATATTGTTTGGCACAAGTGATAAGAAAAACTGGGAAAAGCTTTGCGCCGAAATTGCTTGGATTGCTTTTAATTTGTCGGGGCTTAGCTGATCGGCAAAATTAAAATTACCTGAATCTAGCGCAAATAGCTTAACAACAAAAATGCCTATAACCGCTGCAATTGCAGTTGTACTAAGCAATAGCGTAAAAGTTTTCCAAGTTAGTCCTTTAAGATTTTCGCCTTGAACTTCGGTTATTACTTTAATGATGGAAAGAAAAACAACGGGGATGGCAAGTAATTGAACTAATCGTAAAAAGCCTGTTCCCAGTAATGAATACCAGCTAGCAATCTCTTTTGATGCGGTCCAATAGTAGAAATTAGGGTCTGTATATAATTGGGGGAAGACTAAATCAATTCCTACGCCTAAAATAAGCCCTAAAAATAATGCTATTAGCATTCTATTAGAAAAAGAAACCTTCTTCTTCTTTAAGAAATGAACAAATAAAAGCATTATTAGCAAACTAATAATTGCAGCAAACGTCCCAACGTTGCTAATTTGCAAGAATTTTGTAAAAAATGGTATGTTTATCATATTTTTCTCCTTTAACTGTTATTATAGAAAGGATTATACCTATTTTACCTTAAAAATACAATGTTAATGCAACTTTTTTTTTCATTGTGTATTACTTAAAAAAGATGGTAATATAATATTCTCCTCTCAACTAGTATTATTTGTTATTTAATCGTTGCTCAAGTTGTGATTTAAGTTCTTCAAAACCTGGTTTTCCAAGGAGGGCAAACATGTTTTTCTTGTAGGCCTCTACACCTTCTTGATCAAAGGGGTTAACACCTAATAAATAGCCACTTGTGGCACAAGCAAGTTCAAAGAAGTAAATTAGTGAACCAATGTTGAAGGCATCTAATGTTTCAATTTCAAGAAGGATATTTGGTATGTTCCCATCACTATGTGCTAAAATAGTTCCATTCATTGCCATCGAGTTAGCGTAATTTAATGATTTTCCGGCAATGAAATTCAAGCCATCTAGATCCTGCGCATCAAGTTCAATTAAGATATCTTTTTGTGGCTTTTTAATTGAAATAATCGTTTCAAACATATCTTTACGCCCATCTTGAATATATTGACCTAAGGAGTGCAAATCTGTTGAAAATTGAGCACTCGTTGGAAAAATTCCTTTTTGGTTTTTCCCTTCTGATTCACCAAAAAGTTGTTTCCACCACTCACCAAAATACTGTAAGTTTGGTTCATAACTTGCAAACATCTCAATTGTTTTCCCTTTATTATAGAGACAATTTCTCATAAGAGCATACTTATAGGCATCATTTGTTTGATAATCATCATTATTATATTTTTTCATGGCAGCGTATGCGCCCTTCATTAATGCATCAACATCAACACCAGCAACAGCAATTGGTAAGATACCAACGGGTGTTAGCACGGAAAAGCGACCACCAACATCATCAGGAATAATAAAAGTTTCGTACCCCTCTTCCACGGCTACTTGTTTTAAGGCCCCGGCGGCTTTATCTGTTGTTGCAAAAATTCGCGAGCGCGCTCCCTCTTTCCCATGCTTCTTCTCAAGGAGTGCTTTTAGGACACGGAATGCTAAGGCAGGTTCAGTTGTTGTTCCTGATTTTGAAATAACATTAATTGCCCATGATTTATTTTCTAGTAATTGAACTAAATCATTTAAATAGGTTCCACTCATTTGATGTCCCGCAAAAATTATTCTTGTTTTATTGATATCATTGTAGAATGAATGACTTGCTGCTTCAATGACAGATCTGGCCCCTAAATATGATCCACCAATTCCAATTACAACAAGGATATCCGCAATTTCATTGATTTTGGAAGCTGCTATTTTCATCCGCGAAAATTCTGCTTTATCATAGTCTTCTGGTAAACTAAGCCAGCCTAAAAAGTTACTACCTTGTCCCGTTTTATGATGGAGCATTTGATGTATAGTTGGAATGAAGTTTCCTAGGTTATCTAGTTCTCCATCATTTAGACTATTTGATAGAAATTTATTATTTAATGTTATTGACATAATAATTCACCTATACTTTCTCTTTTTTTTGTCTTTTTGGTCGCTTGTTTTCGATCCAAAATGGCAATTTTTGGGCAAGGACATTAAACTCTTCGGCCATTTTTGAATCGACATTACGATAATGAGGGATATCAATAATGGAAAGCTCTAATCTTTCTTTTGATTTCTTAACAACATCAACACGAATTATTTCTCCAGGAGTCAAAAATTTTTCAACATCGGAGATAAATCGTTCGGACAATTTGGAAATGTGTAAGATTCCAACTTCATTGCTGTCAATAAGTTCAACCAAGGCACCAAATTGTTGCACCTTGACAATTTTACCTAATGTTTGGTATGCTATAAATTGTTCCATCTAAACCCCTCTTTCTAATAAAATACTATACACCCATTATAATAGATGTTTGAACTAGAAGTCAAAAGATTTGTTTAGAAAAATAAAATGTGCTATACTATATAAAATAAGAAAAAAATACAGAAGAGGAGATATTGAAGTATGAATAATATAGTCGATGTTGTTATTATTGGAGCGGGACCTGTAGGAATGTATACAGCATATTATTGTGGATTAAGAAATATGAAAACCGTTTTATTTGACAGTTTAGGACAAGTTGGAGGGCAGCTTAGTGCGCTCTACCCCGAAAAATTAGTTTATGATTTACCAGGACATCCAGCAATAAAAGCAAAAGATTTTATCGCTGGATTAAACCAACAACTTGAGCGTGTCAGTGAATTTGTTGACGTTTCGCTTAACCAAAATGTCCAAAACATTGAAAAATTGGCGGATGGATCATTCACAATTACAACTGATCACGAACAATATACAGCAAAAGCTGTAATCATAACAGCTGGTGGTGGCGCATTTTCACCGCGGTTAATGGCTATTGAAAATGAGAGCAAATTTACAAATATTCATTACTTTGTTAATGATTTATCACAATTTCAAGATAAGAAAGTTGTTATTTTTGGTGGTGGAGATAGTGCAGTGGATTGGAGTTTAATGTTAGAACCTATTGCTAAAGAGGTAACTATTGTCCACCGGCGAAATGAATTCCGGGCTAAAGAGGCAAATGTTGATATGATGAAGAAATCAAGTGTGACAATTCATACACCTTATGCCCCGCAGACGGTAACGGGTACTGATACACTAGCCACAGCCATGGAAATTAAGAACTTAGATACAGACCAAATTGTAACACTTGATGTGGATACAATAATTGTCAATTTTGGTTTTAGCTCAACTTTGGGACCAATTGATAACTGGGGACTAGAAATAGAACGAAAAAAGATAATTGTCGATCGTCTTTTTTCAACAAATATTCCAGGGATTTTTGCCTGTGGAGATATTTGTACATACACTGGTCGAGAATTGCAAATTACAACTGGTCTAGGTGAAGGATTGGTTGCTTCGGCTGAAGCGCAACGCTTTGCTTTTCCAAACCTTCGCTCTCGACCAATAAGATAATTATAAAATTAAAGGAGTCTTGAATTATGGACATTGAAATAAATCACGAGGACATCGAAAGTCAAATTAAAGAAGTCTTAGCATTTCTAAGACCCTATTTACAGCGCGATGGGGGCGATATTGAATACATTGGTTTTGTAGACGGTATTGTTCAAGTAAAATTTTTAGGGGCCTGTGTTGGTTGTGCTATCTCAGATGTTACGTTGTATGATGGAATTGAGCGGGCATTAATCGAAGAAGTTCCTGGCGTTATTGGCGTTGAAGCTATTGAAAACAATGATGCTTACAGCCATATGTTTTAATAAATTAAGAAAAGAAAATGAGTGGCTGGTATGCCCTGTAGTAAACAGGAGCTATACCAGCCACTTTTTCTTTTATATCATCATCCGCTTTTAACTATTTTTCCTAAAAAAAATACGTTACAAATAATTATTCTTTTTGCCTATCCAAATAAATGTGAGCGAAAATGCCAATGTTGGCAAGAAAACTAATATTGATTGCCCAACTGTTACTTCTCCTGTTTGTGGGAGTAGATCAAATTGTTCGGGTTTAGCATTGAGATAAATAGTTTGATTCAATTGCGTAACTTCAAACGCAATATTTATATCTTTTCTTTGCTTTTCTAACGTCTGATTTTGTTTGAGAATATACTTTCCCGGCTTGAGGTGATCAATAATAATTTCTGTTTGATTATTATTATAGTCGATTTCTTTGACTAATTTCTTCCCCGTATCAAGTAACTGGTATAATGTTAAGGAGGTAACAAGATTTCGAATGATTTCATCGGGAAAATTAATCACAACAGTCCCTTCAACTTCTTTAAACAAAAGCGACTGCTCTAACTTGATTAAATCAGTTATCATAACTGTTTGTGCTATGCTTTCATAGCGTTCTAAATCATTAGAAAAAGTTGTCCTAACGTGGTATTCCCCCAGGATTAAATCATCAAATATGACAATACCCGCAATATTTGAACTTGCTTGATACGTTGTTTCTAGTGTCGTGTGTGTTAGAACGACCTGCATCGCCTCAATTGGTATTTTTGCAGCTGTTAATGTTTGAAAAGTAGCACTTCCACTGCTTTCATTTAAGAGCAGTTTCCATGTGAATAATTCCAAAGGAATCGGTTTTCTAGCTAAGCTAACATAGGGCAGATTATCATGAAATTGTTCTTCAAGGAGTGATTTTGTTGTCCATGGCGTTACTTCGAGCAAGTATGTTTTTTCAGCAGCACTGCTTCTTTTAATAAAAAAGGCTGTATCAGGAACAAGCCTTGTTAATTGATTATCTTGTTCATCAATTAAGATGAAATCTAACGGATCACTATAATTGAAGCTGTATTCGTTTGCATCCCCTCTAATAAAATATGGTCCTTGAATATTTTTGCTCTGGTCATTGACGTGGCTACTGTCTACAATATGGCTGTTTTTATCCTGACTCAAATGATAATTTTTCTGGAGCAATAAATCATATGCTTCTTGTAATTCTACTTCTAGTTTTTCAAGAACAAATGGGACATTTAGTTCCAAAGCTAGATAGCGCCAAATAGCAAGTTGCTTAATTACGTATGCTTGCTCTACTAATAGATTAATATTTTCCTCAACGATGCCAATAATCGTTAGATTTGAAATAAGCGATTGCCTCATTTGCTCACTAATTTGATGACCAGGTAGTTCTAAGGAAAACAGCTGTTGCTCATTTTCAACGAGTAAGGGGATGAGCATAAGCTTATTATTAAGATAAATAGTTGGTGATTTACTAAGGCTAACATTAGCCTTACTGTTGCTAATTATTACCGGACTTACGACTGGTTTTAAGGGAATTAACATGGATAACACAATAAAAATGATTTTCATAATAAAAACTTCCTTTCAATTATCTTTTCGTAAGCTTTCCGAAAAGTTGATAGGAAGTTTTTAATTATTGATATTTATTAATGTAAGCAGCAATATTTGTTTTTGCTTTTAGCCCATTATAATTCATAAAGCGAAGCTTTCCAAAAATTGGACGATCAAACCAAGCCCGATCATGAAGACCAAAATTCCAAAGAATACCCACATAACCATTGGGGTCGCGACCATCTAATTGATATGTGTCATTTAAATAACGCATGATTTCAAAGGCTGTTTGATAATCGGGTGTCCACTCAATTATTTTTTTGGCCCAGTACATTCTTAGGTAATTATGGATACGACCTTCTGTTAATAATTGCGTCTGGGCAGCATTCCAAGCGATATCATGTGTTTTGGCTGATTCAAATTCATTTTGAGTGTATAAATATTCGCGTACATCGTCTTTATGCGCTTCCATAGTCATTAACGCCCAATTAGGCAAAAAGGCGAAACTAAGGGCATTTTTATCCGTATAATGCATATAATTAAAAGCAAGTTCACGACGAACAACTAATTGTTCCAAGAAATTTTCAACACCTGGACCAAATTCTATTTTTTGACAAGCAAGTAATAATGTTATAGGACTAATATGTCCAAAATGTAAATAGGAACTCATATACGATGTTTGGGCTAATAAATCAATGGCACCGCCATTATAGTCCTTAATCAAATGTGCTAAAAAGAAGGAAAATCGTTGTTCTGCACCAATCATTCCGGGAACAATATCTTCAACGATGGCAACTAAGGGAATACCTGAAAATAGTTCAGCTTTAGCGGCTGTAATTGTTGTAAGATTACGCTTAATGCTAAAAACCTCTGTGTTTTTAATAGCAGAAAAAGCAGACCAATCAATTTTGACCAAGGGAATTAACTGTCCAACAGCCTGCCAAATTGGCTTTCTAAAAACAGAGGCTGCATAAGCTTTTTTAGGATAAGCTTGGGGAACTGGCACGATTAAATTATTTTCTAATGTTTCAATATAGACTTTTGTTGAAGCGGCTAATTTGTCGAGCATCATTTTCTGATAATAACTATGTGTTTGGTCAGTAATAACAATTGCTGCTTGGTTAAAAATAGCAGATAGCTCTACTTGATCATGCAAATAAATTTCTAAGATTAAATTATGCGCTGCTAATTGCTGTTTAAAAACGAATAACCCCTGCAATAAAAAATCCATATTGCGGGTATTTGCAAAAGGAAATTTAGCGGTCAGCATAAACACGATTTTCACTTTTTTTTCTAATTTAGCTGCCAGTGTTAGCAGACGATGCAAGCTAAAATTATGCGTCAAAAAAAGACTGGACTGAACCCAATATAAAATATACCCCTCTTGTGATTTATCATAGGTGTTATAACGATTGACAATTCGTTGGTTTGCCATATAAGATTCCCCCTTAAGGAAAAAAAGTCGTAGCTTAACATAAGTTTCTCCGACTTTTTTTATAATTTAGCTAGTGTATAAAAGTTTTCCGGCAACATAAGTTGAGCGGATATTGATATCTTGATCAAAAACAATAATATCAGCATCAAAATTGGGGGCAAGACAACCTTTGGATTGACCAAATCCAAGGTGGTTTGCTGGATTATATGATGCCATTTTGATTGCTTCTACTAAAGAACAATTGGTAAAGGACATCATGTTTTTAACCGCATCATTCATTAATAAAACACTCCCTGCTAATGTACCATCAGCTAATCGTGCTTCGGGTCCAACTTTGTGGACAGCTTGACCACCTAAATCATACACACCATCAGCCATGCCTTTAGCGCGGATAGAATCCGTTATTAAAATAATATTATCCGCACCTTTAATTTTATAAGTTGCTTTGACAGCATCCGGATGTAAATGAATGCCATCGACAATTAATTCTGCCTGTAGTTCATTGAAATAAAATCCTGCTGTAACAATACCAGGGTTTCGGTGATGATGAGGTGATGATGCGTTGTGAAAATGGGTTAGATTATTTAGCCCGGCTTCAACATGGGCCTCAACCTCAGAAAACGTTGCATTGGAATGACCCACCGAAGCAACAATATTCTGTGTTCTAAGGTAACGTGTAAATGCTGTTGTCGTATTTTCAATGGCATAAGTAATTAACCTAATCATACCTGCAGATGCTGCAATAAAATGGTCCATCTTTTCAATTGATCCCGGAGAAATTGCATCTTCACGTTGGGCACCCTTCCAAATTTTACTAATAAAAGGTCCTTCTTGATGGATACCAATGATGTTAGCGCCCTGATTATCGTCTTGGGCACTAATCACAATTGCTTTTAAAGCCTTTTCGATGGCTTCATCAAATTCTGTCATCGTTGTTGCGAGAAAAGATGTTGTTCCTTCTGCTAATAATCCTTGCTTGAGCTGACCAAGAGCAGTAATATTGGCATCCATACAATCAGCACCAAAGCCACCATGAATATGCTGATCAATAAATCCGGGGGCGATATAGTTGCCTTGAACATCAATTATTTCATCATCTGGACAATTAGAATCTGGTTGTCCATGGCCAACTTCAATAATTTTTCCATCACTAAAACGAACAAAACCATTTTCGATAATTTTGTAAGGGAGGATAACTTTTCCATTTTTTAACGTTATTTTCATTTTATTCCACCTAATCCTTTTCCATATATTCTTTAACAAATTGATAATCACTAAATGTGATTTCATAATCGGCATAACAAATTTTAGTTTCGCGACCTTTACCTAGTACTAACACAATATCCATGGGATGGGCCAGCTCTAGTGCACTTAAAATTGCCATTTGGCGATCTAAGATAATCGAAAAATTTGTTTTTTGCGATGCGGTTGTAAGCATCTGGTTAATAATTTCTTGGGGTGATTCACTGTAGGGTTGATCAGTTGTAAAGATGGTATGATCTGCCTTTACCAAACAAATTTCTCCCATTAAGGGGCGTTTTTCAATGTCACCATCGCCAACCGCTCCCGTAACAACAATAATTCGACCGGTTGTTAAAAGCCTCGCTGCTGCAATGACTTGTAAAATGGCATTAGGCGCATGAGCAAAATCAACAATAGCCGAAATCCCCCGAACATGATGATGAAAAAATTCCATCCGCCCCTCAACTGGTGTAAGCTTGCCAATAAGTGGTATAACTGTTGCAATATTAATCCCCATATCGAATAAAATGGCGATTGCTGCCAATAAATTGCTAATGTTAAAAGTTCCGATTAATTGTGTTTGGATACTGTAGCTTTGGTGTTTGTGATGGAGGATAAACTGCATTCCCACCATTGAATACGTGATACTATCAGCATAAAAATCAGCAGTTTTTGCAAATCCATAGGTTAGAATCGTTGTCTTATGGCTGATTTCCTTGATAATTGTCTGACCCATGGCATCATCAGCATTAATTATTGCTTTTCCCTCTGGTTTTAACAATGAAAATAGATGCTTTTTAGCAGTGGCATAGTCTTCAAGTGTATGGTGAAAATCAAGATGATCATGACTAAAATTTGTGAAAACAGCATAATCATACACCAAGTCCTCGACT
Source organism: Culicoidibacterales bacterium (assembly GCA_051652245.1). Lineage (GTDB taxonomy): Bacteria > Bacillota_I > Bacilli_A > Culicoidibacterales > Culicoidibacteraceae > BHER01. Next base: position 88,472 of record JBOFTV010000075.1, read on the forward strand.
CTTTTGGTTGCTAGGGCATGAGATGATACTTCCATTGCCAGGGTTTGGATTTTAGCTTGTCTCATTTGCTGAAGAATTTGATGTAATTCTGGTGCTAATGGTGTTGTGCACTGAAGATTCACCTTCTGTTGTAGATACCTAATACCATTTGTACCAATATAGCCAACTTTTTGACCTAGAAGTAGTAATAACTGCTCAATTAATGTAGCTGTGGATGTTTTTCCATCAGTACCAGTTATGCCAATCATTGTCATTGGCAAATCAGCAGTTTCGTACAATAATTGGCTAATTTTTGACATCGCTAACAAGCTATCAGGAACAACCATTTGAAGCCCCTTGCAGCCAGTAACCAAGTGTTGTACAATCGCTACTTTAGCACCATTAGCAAAAGCCTTTGCAACATAATTATGCCCGTCTACTTTACGACCCTCTAAGGCAACAAAAAGAGAACTTGTAGTCACTAAGGCTGAATTATATGTAATATGGTCAATGTAAAGTGGCATTGTAATTTCCTTAGAAAAAATTTCTTGTAAATTAAGCATTATGTGTAGACCTCCTAATGGTAAGTTATTGTATAGGGATACTTGTTATTATTGTAGCTATAGACTATAATATAGATAAATAGTATAAATGGAGGTATCAGATTCATGGCTAAATTAGACACAACACAAACATATAAATATCCAATTGATGATGTTTTTACAACAATTTCCGATTCAATTTTAAAACAAATGAAGGGTAAAGGACGTAAAAACAACATCAATTTAACAAATCCGCAAGGTAAAATAAGTGACTATCAAATTAAGCAAGGAAATAAACAAATTCCGATTCACTTTGAAGTTATTGCTTATCAGAAACCGAATTTATTTAAGTATGAAATGACCGTTGATCGGACAAGAACGGTCATTTCATGGGAACTCGAGGAATTCGACACAGAGACAACAAATGTTGTTTATAGCGAAGCAACGCCCGAAAAGTCATTTATTTATTCAATATTTGCTTTTATTAATAAAAATAAATTTAGAAGAACAAGCGACGGCTATTTTTACAGCATCGACTCTGTCTTAGAAAAAAATAAAAAACAATAACTCAAAGAGCTGATTTATCTTAAGGTAAATCAGCTCTTTTTTTAAATTGCTGTTCCCGTACTTATTGGATAGCCTGAAGATTCAATTTTGATGGGATAAATATTTCCAATCAAAGAACTATCTCCTTTAAAACGGACACGTAGATAGTTAGTTGTATGACCAATTACATAGTCACTATTTTCTTTATCCACTTCTTCAACTAGTACACCTAAGGTCTGACCTTCAAATTGTGCGGCATAGTTTTTAGCCATTTGATCAGAAAGAGCAATCATTTGAGAAACACGTGCTGATTTAATGATGTCGGGTACTTGCTGCTCCATTTTAGCAGCAACAGTCCCATTTCTAATTGAATAGGGAAAAACATGTAGTTCACTGAAACCAATTTTTTTAATGAAATTATACGTTGTTTCAAATTCATTATCATCTTCTCCGGGGAAACCCACAATTAAATCTGTTGTAATCGCTAGTTGTGGAAATATTTCGCGAAGTTTAATCATTGTTTGCTCAAAATGGTTGGTCTGATATTTCCGCCGCATCCTTGTTAATGTTTCATCGCAACCAGCTTGTATTGGAACATGAAGATGGTCAACAATGATTTTTGTACTACGCAATACGGCTAAAACATCATCGTCAATTTGACTTGCTTCAATTGATGAAATTCGTAATCGCTGGAGTCCAGGTACTTCTGTACTTAAAGCATAAAGTAGTTTTGCAAAAGAATAATCGATTAAATCCTCACCATATCCCGCGGTGTGAATGCCGGTTAAAACAATTTCTTTATAACCATTTTCAACAAGTTTTCTTGATTGTTGGAGGACATCTTCCACTGGTCTTGAACGAATTTTTCCGCGAGCGTAAGGAATAATACAGAACGTACAATAATTATTACACCCCTCTTGTATTTTTAAGAATGCCCTTGTGTTTTCGGCAAAATTTTCAACACCTATGGCTTCAAATTTCTTTTGACGCATAATATTAGTTACAGCCATAATTGGCTGACGCTCAGCTTCATACTGATGAATATAATCCATCAAGTTTTCACGTCCCTGTGTCCCAACAATAATATCGACACCTTCAATATCCTGAATTTCTTTAGGCGATAATTGAGCATAACACCCCATTACAACAATAATAGCATCGGGATTTTGGCGGATTGCGCGACGGATGATCTGTCTGCTCTTTTTGTCGCCTGTATTTGTGACTGTACAAGTGTTGATGACGTAGACTGAGGCGTTGTCATTAAATTCGACACGTTTGTAGCCGTCTTTTTCAAATAAATTAGAAATAGCTTCTGTTTCATAGGTATTTACTTTACAACCTAGTGTATAAAATGCAACTGTTGACATATTTTTCTATCCTTTCAGAATTAAGTTTTCAAATGCAGAACCAATCACACTCATACTAAAAATTGCCGCGGTTTCCGCACGTAAAATTCTAGCACCAAGCGTAATAAATGAAACATTTGGGCATGATTTCATTAAATCAATTTCCGTTTGGGCAATGCCCCCTTCGGGACCAATAATGATAAGAATCGATTGTTCTTGACCAGAATAGTGAATTTTTGCTTCTTCTACTGCCAGCTGTTCATAAGCAACATAGACTTTATCATATTGGCTAAAGAGGTTACACAATTCAGTTGTTGTTTTAGGTCCACAAAGGTTAGGGATGACTAGTCTTTGTGATTGTTCTGCAGCTTCTTTTAAAATAGCTTCCCATCTTTTTGTTTTCTTATCTTGTTTCTGCGCATCGATTTTGACAATGCTATACTTAGCTTGCCAAGGGATAAATTGATACATGCCTAATTCAGTTAGTTTTTGTAAGGCGTATTCCAGTTTGTCTTGTTTTAATAGGCCAAGAGCAATACTTATTTGTACAGGTAATTCTCGTGCTTTGGTTAATTGCTCAACTATTTTGAGCAAAATATGTTCTTGTGTAATTTCAGTTATTTCAGCCAAATATGCTGTTTTTTCGACAACGATCTTGACTGTTTGTTGTGGTTTCATCCGCATAACATTTTTAATATGATGAACATCCGGACCAATTATCGTGGCGGTATCATCGTTAAAACAATGCGCATCAATGAAATACTGTTGCATAAGTTAATTCCACCTTTTTGTTGTTGTTTTGTGCTAAAAAGAACCGTATATATTTATACAGCACTTTTAACATGTTTACTTATTTACTATCTTCTTCAAAGATAACGATGGCATTTGCCCGTCCACGATCATCAACTTCAGTAACTTTTACGTTGATGATGTCACCTAGTTTAACAACGTCTTCTACTTTTTCAACGCGTTCTTTGGCAATTTTAGATATGTGGACAAGGGCATCTTTTCCGGGGAATAATTCAATAAATGCGCCAAATTTTTCAATCCGAACAACTTTAGCAGCATAAGTCTGACCGACTTCAACTTCTCTAACGATAGCTTCAATCAGCATTCTTGCTTTATTATTCATATCCTTGTCATTACCATAAATACAAACCGTTCCATCTTGTTCAATATCAATTTTAACATTTGTTTGTTCAATAATAGCATTTATTTGTTTTCCACCAGGACCAATAACATCGCGAATTTTATCGGGTTTAATCATTAGTGTAAGTACTTTAGGCGCAAATTTACTTACTTCAACGCGTGGTTTATCAATAGCAGTAAGCATCACATCCAAAACTTGCATCCGCGCAATTTTTGCTTGAGCCAATGCTTCTTTAAGGATTGCTTCATTAATACCATCTATTTTAATATCCATTTGTAAGGCTGTAATTCCTGCACTAGTTCCCGCAACTTTAAAATCCATATCACCGATATGGTCTTCTAGTCCTTGAATATCAGTTAAAACCGAATAATTGTGGTCTTTCATAATTAACCCCATTGCAATTCCGGCAACAGGTGCTTTCAAAGGGACTCCAGCACTCATTAATGCCATTGTTCCAGCACAGATACTTGCCTGTGAAGTAGAACCATTTGATTCCACAATTTCTGAGACAATTCTTACTGTATATGGGAATTCAGTTTCGCTGGGCATAACGTATCTTAGCGCACGTTCCCCTAAGGCACCATGGCCAATCTCGCGACGACCAGCACCACCAATTCTCCCCGTTTCTCCAACAGAGTATGGGGGGAAATTATAGTGAAGCATAAAGCGTTTTGTTTCTTCAACATCAAGCCCATCTAAGCGTTGATTTTCATTAAGTGCACCTAGAGTACAGACGCTTAATGCTTGTGTTTCACCTCGCGTAAAAACAGCCGATCCATGTGTACGAGGCAGAAAATCAATTTCTGCTGCTAAGCTTCGAATTTCGGTAATACTTCGACCATCAGGACGAATTTTCTCATCTGTTATTAATCTCCGGACCTCTTCTTTGAGGATATTATGAATGATTTCTTTGGTTTGTTTTATTATTTTTTCATCTTCAAGTTCTAACAGAGCTTCATGGAGAACAATATCCAACGCTGCGTAGTGATCAGCTTTTGCGTGGATTTTAGCAATTGTCAATATCTGTTCTGTATATTTTAGGCGTAGTCCTGCATCTAGGTCTGCATCAACGCGATAGAGTGTCACTTCCATTTTAGGGAGACCAATTTCAGCTACTATTGTTTCTTGGAATAGAACCATTTCTTTTATCGCAGCATGTCCAAACATAATTGCTGCTAGCATAACATCTTCATCAACTTCGGCAGCACCTGCTTCAACCATATTAATAGCATGTTTGGTCCCTGCAACACTTAAATCAACGTCACTTTGTTCTAATTGGCTAATTGTTGGGTTAATAATAAACTTGCCATCCACACGTCCAACTTTAACACCGGCAATTGGCCCCTCAAAAGGAATATTAGAAATTGATAAGGCCAGTGATGCCCCAACCATAGCGGCAATTTCGGGTGTATTATCTGTATCTACACTTAAAACAGTCGTTACAACTTGGACATCATTTCGAAACCCTTCAGCAAATAATGGTCTTAAAGGACGGTCAATTAACCTTGATGCAAGCGTTGCAAACTCAGTTGGTCGTCCTTCACGTTTAATAAAGCCACCTGGTATTTTACCAGCTGCATAGAGTCGTTCTTCATAATTAACCGTCAAGGGAAAAAAGTCTAGATTCTTAGCTGCTTTTGAGGCAACAGCAGTACATAAAATTACTGTATCACCATATCTTACAACAACAGCACCATTTGCCTGCTTGGCAATTTGACCCGTTTCAAACAAAATTTCTCGACCACCAAATTGTGTCGCATACACTTTTTTACTCATAAATATATAATTCTCCTTTTAATTTGTAAATGTTAATCCATTTACAATATATCCTATCTTGTATTATATCATATTTGCTCCCTTTCGTCTTTAGGCAAAAAACGAAAAGAGCAAGAAATTAAATGGTCATTAATAACACCAATTGCTTGTAAAAATGAATATGTTGTTATTGGTCCAATGAATTTAAAGCCTCTTTTTTTGAGGTCTTTGCTTATGATAATTGATAATTCACTCGATGCCGGGACATCATTTTGCTCTACGTGATAATTAATAATTTGCTGATGATCAACAAACTGCCAAATATACTCGTAGAAAGTACCAAACGCAGATGCTACCGTCAAAAAGGCTTCAGCATTGGTAAAAATGGCCGCTATTTTTAATTTATTCTTAATAATGCCTAAATCAGAAACCAGTAAAAGTTGCCGTTCTCCCGCTGTCATAGCCAGTATTTTTTCAATTGAAAAAGAGTGAAACACTTGTTGATAGCTGCTACGCTTTTTAAGAATCATGTGCCAGTTTAGTCCCGCTTGCATCCCTTCTAAGCAGAGCATCTCAAAAAGGAGACGTTCGTCTGTTGTAATTTTCCCCCACTCGTTATCGTGGTACTCTTGGTCTAAATGATGGTGTGTTGCCCAAGGACAACGTGAAATATTGGCCACTTGATTTCCTCCTTCTTTGCTAAAATATTGTCTTTAAGTATAGCATATTTTCGTAAAAATCGTTTAATTATTAGCTTGTTGTGGCTGATTTTGATATAATGGAGATTAAATCTGAATAAAATTAAGGAGATGTTACATAAATGAGTTGTCATCGAATAGATACACGCCCCGTTTTTGTCCGTGAGTTACAAATTGGTGGAAATAATGAAGTCATTATCCAAAGTATGTGTACTACAAGAACAAGAGATATCGAAGCTACAGTAAAACAAATAAAGGAATTAGAAGCTGCAGGTTGTCAGTTGGTTCGCTGCACGATTCCAACCCTTGCTGATGCACGGGCCATTACCGAGATTAAAAAGCAAATTACGATTCCAATTGTTGCTGATATTCATTTTAGCTATAAAATGGCATTGGCTGCGATGGAAGCAGGCGTTGATAAGATTAGAATTAATCCAGGTAATATTGGATCCGATGATAAGGTTGAAGCAGTTGTTAAAATGGCTAAGGCCAAAAAAATCCCCATTAGGATTGGCATAAATGCTGGTTCTTTGGAGGACCATATTTTGGGAAAGTATGGCTATCCTACTGCTCAAGGTATGCTTGAGTCGGCTCAGCATCATGTCGCTATTTTAGAGCGACTAGAGTTCTACGATATTATTATTTCAATGAAGGCATCAGATGTTAATTTAGCAATTGAGGCCTACGAGCTTGCAGCTGCAAATTTTAACTATCCGTTACACTTAGGCATTACAGAAGCTGGAACGCTATTTAGTGGTACAATTAAAAGTGCAGCAGGACTGGGTGTCTTATTACATCAAGGAATCGGTGGAACGATGCGTGTTTCCCTGACTGCTGATCCTGTGGAAGAAATTAAGGTTTGTAAGGAATTACTCAAGGATTTTGGTTTAGCAAGTAATGTTGCAACATTGATTTCGTGTCCAACATGTGGTCGAATTGAAATTGATTTGTTTGCCATTGCAGCAGAAATTGAGAAATATCTTGAACAATTCCCTGTTAATATAAAAGTTGCCGTCTTAGGCTGTGCCGTAAATGGCCCGGGTGAAGCGCGGGAAGCGGATATTGGCATTGCTGGTGCACGGCGAGAAGGAATTTTGTTTATGAAGGGGAAAATTGTTCGTAAGGTTCCAGAAGCCCAACTTGTGGATGAGCTGAAAAAAGAAATTAGAATTCTTGCGGAACAAAAGCTTGCAGAGAGATCATTAGAAAAGGCAAATAAATTAGATTAAAATTAAAAGCATTACCTTTTTTTGCAAAGGTAATGCTTTTTTTAGGAGCAATTATTTAGCTACCTGCCACCATCTATCTGTTGGGAAATTCTCTGCTTCTAGATCAATGAGTTCACCAATTTTGGGTGTGGTGATTAAGAAATCATCATTTTTTTGTGCTTGTAGTTGTAATACTTTTTCAACAGATTCATACCATGGGTGGAAGGCTAGCGTGAAGCTCCCCCAGTGGATTGGAAGCATAACTTTAGTTTGTAAGTCCTTTGCTGCCTGGTAACTTTGTTGAGGGAACATATGTAAACTTGGCCAGCGTTTATCATATTGTCCACATTCAATTAAGGCAATGTCAAAAGGGCCAAATTTGGTTGCTGTTTGTTTGAAGTGGTCACCATAGCCACTATCACCGGAGCAGTAGATATTTAATTTTTCCGTCTTGATAATCCAGGCACACCAGAGGCTTGTGTTGCGATCAAATAGGCCTCTCCGTGAATTATGTTGTGTTTCCTGTGCTGTAAAGTAAATATTTTTAAGATTTAGGGTTTGATTCCAAGCTAATTCGGATATTTTATTGGCAGCTACGCCCCACTTAATTAACTGGTCTCTAACACCAATGGGGGTAATAAATGCATCTGTTTTATGGTGTAACTGTAATATTGTCTTTTTGTCCATGTGGTCATAGTGATTATGCGTAAGTAAAATGATATCAATATGAGTTAACATGGCCGAGTCGAGTGGAATTTCTTTTTGAAAGCGGCAAATGACAAATGATAATGGTGAGGCCGAATGACTAAAAACCGGGTCAATTAAAATTGTTTTCCCTTCAATTCTTACTAATACTGATGAGTGTCCAAGCCAAGCAATTTGATTATCTGCAGAATTATCATCATGGAGAATAATTTTTTCAATTGGTAATTTTTTTCGTGGTTTTCTTTTCCTAACAATCAAGGTGTCACGTGAGGCACTAATTGTTCTTTTAATCATATTAACTTCTTTATCTTTAGTTGTATTTGTATATAATTGTTTTTTCATGAGGGCACCCTCTTCTCTTTGAATATTTTTATTATACCATGATTAATACATATTTTTCAAAAAGAATGCATTAAAAAAGGAGGTACCCCCCTTTTTTTAATGCATTAAATATTATCCCAAATTGAATTTTCACGCGGGTTTTCTCGCCATTTGTCAATAAAATCACGATGATCTTGACTTAAATTTAAGACCTGATATAAGTTAGCAAAACCAGCAATGGATTGCGTTTCAATTGCTGCCTTTTTAAAGTTTTCTGTTGCCTGAGCTAATTCATAACTAAAAATTGACACTACACCTAACACAATAAAACCAGCTTCAAGCGCATAATTTACACATGACAAAACACTGCCTCCTGTTGAAATTAAGTCTTCAACTATTACAATTTTTTGCCCTTTTTGATAGTCGCCTTCAATTACTGAACCTGTTCCATGTGCTTTTGGTTTTGAGCGAAAATAAACCATAGGCAGTTTTAATATATCAGCAACAGATGTTGCATGAGGAATTCCTGCAGTTGCTGTTCCACCAATAATATCAACTGTTGGATAATGCTCTGTAATTAAATCAACAAGCCCTTTAGCAATGTCATGACGCAATTGATAGTGGCCAATTGATTTACGATTATCACAATAAATAGGTGATTTAATACCAGAAGCCCAAATAAATGGCGTTTGGATATTAATTGAAATTGCTTTGATGTCGACTAAGCCTTTAATTACTTTATCTGAAATATTAGACATGTGAAATTTCCTCCTCAATTTTTTTATATGTTTGATATGGTGTGGGACTTTGCGTTATTGTTCTTCCAATAACCAGTCCATCTGCTTTTTGAGCGATGGCAAATGATGGTGTAGCAACCCGGGCTTGATCACTAGAATCATCACCAAGCAATCTAATTCCCGGAGTAATGCATAAGAAGTCAGCGTTGTTGACTTGCTTTTTAATGGCCAAAACCTCAAATGCTGAACAAATGCAACCATGGATACCAGCCTTAGAAGCCATGGTTGCATACCGTTGAGCACAATTTTCTAAGGATAGGTTGATATTAAGCTCCTGCTCTAGTGCATTTTGATCTAAACTTGTGAGAACTGTTACAGCAAGAATCTTTGTTTTTGTGCCCTTTACTGCTGCTACACAAGCTTTGAGCATCTTAAGTCCACCAGCTGCATGCACCGTTAAATAATCGACCTCCAAATCCGCTAAACTTGCTAAGGCTTTAGTTACCGTATTAGGAATATCATGAAGCTTTAAGTCTAAAAAAATTCGGTGCCCTTTGCCTTTCAATTCATGAATTAATGCTTTTCCTTCATGATAGTAAAGTTCCATACCAATTTTAAGAAATAGCTTTTGTGTCCCAAAAGGGGCGAGTAATTCGGTTAATTCGGCTTTGTTTTTAACATCACATGCTATCAGTATATCGATCATTTCTATTACCTCTTTTCCCTAAGTGAACGCCCTGTTAAACTAGTAATTGATTCAATCCCTAATTGATCCAGTAACAAGGGTAATTGTTCAATTATTTCTGGCATAATCAAGGGGTTATTAAAATTAGCTGTTCCAATTGAGACAGCACTTGCTCCAGCACTAATGCATTCAATGACATCCTGAGCACAACTGATGCCCCCCATTCCAATAATAGGGATTTTAACTGCTGCAGCAACTTGATAAATCATTTTTAAGGCAACCGGTAAAATAGCTGGACCAGATAAACCACCAATTCCATTTGCTAAAATGGGGGCTCCCGTTTTAAGGTCAAAGCGCATGCCAATCAATGTATTAATTAGACTAATGCCATCGGCACCAGCAGCTTCAACAGCTAAGGCGATGACACTAATATCGGTAACATTTGGTGATAGCTTAACATACAATGGCTTATCAACTACTGCTTTTACAGCAGCAACCAGCTGTGCTGCTGCAAAAGGGTCAGTTCCAAACTGAATTCCTCCTTGTTTAACATTGGGGCAAGAAATATTCAATTCAAAAGCTGCGATCGCCGGATTATTGGTCAATGCAATCGCCGTTTCCACATAATTTTCCACACTACTTCCAGCAATATTAACAATAATGGGCGTTTTAAACGTTGCCAGCCAAGGAAGTTCTTGTTCAATAACAGCAGTAACCCCTGGATTTTGTAACCCAATGGCATTAAGCATCCCATTAGGTGTTTCCGCAATTCGTGGCGTTGGATTTCCTAAACGTGGCTCAAGTGTTGTTGATTTGACGATGATGCCCCCAAGAAGACTTAAGTCATAAAGTTCTGCCATTTCACGGCCGTAGCCAAAACAGCCTGATGCCGACATGATTGGATTTTTCAATGATAATCCGGGGAGATTTACAGAAAGCTTCATAGTTGTGCTCCTTTCAGAATTTTCTCATGTTTTACAACGGGTCCTTCTTTGCATAACCTAATATAGCCTTTTTCATTAGCTTGAAAGCGGACACAGCCCATACAAATACCGACACCACAGGCCATACGCTCCTCATAAGATAATTGCATATCAACTGTGCTAAAATTACTTTCTAGTGCCGCTAAAAGTCCTTCTGGACCACAGGCAAAGATATAATTAAAAGTAGCTAGCCTTTTTATTTGCGTCATAACATTACCAGCATTTTGATAGCTACCATCATCAGTTGTAATGATACATTGACCCAATAAACTAAATTCTGCTTCAAAAAAAACATCTTCCTGCGAACGAAATCCAAGAATTGAAATTATTTGCTTCTGCGGATGCGCATGCTTTAAGACCGTTGCTAATCCAAGTAACGGTGGAACACCAATGCCACCACCAGTAATTATTATTGTTTCCTCATTACTGGTAAAATCCCTTAGGTCAAAGCCATTTCCTAGCGGGCCAAGACAATTTAACTCACAACCCGCGGTCACTTTTGAAAGCAGCTCTGTTCCCTTTCCCAGCACCTTATAAACAATAACTAATTCATTGTTTATGCTATCAAATGTTGAAATACTGATTGGTCGCCTTAAGTACGTCCCAGCAATCTGTATTTGCAGAAATTGCCCGGGATTTATCACATCTTTGACTAAATCCCCTTTTAATGTGCAAGCAAAAACACCTGCTGCAATTGAAATATTTTTTAATACTTGCATATTTTGCTGTTTCATCCAATCAACCTTTCAAATTTTAATTATAGTGGTACTATTGAAAATTTTAGCATTTCTAACACTTGAACAATGGCCTCAACCGTATCCAAAGAAGTCAAACAAGCAATATTATTTTCAACCGCATGTCGCCTAATTAAGAATCCGTCTTCCACAGTTGCTACATTGTTTTGACTAGAAACCGTATTAACAACGAATTGTACTTTACTTGCCTTTAAAACACTTAAAATATTCATCTCTGATTGCGTATCTCTTTTTTCAACATAAGACACCGCCACACCATGCTTGGTAAAAAAATCGCCCGTTCCCTTAGTTGCCAGAATTGTATAGCCACAATTGATCATTCTCTTTGCAAGTTCTAAACTTGCCATTTTATGCGCGTCATCGACAGTAAAAAGAACTTTACCAATCAGTGGAATGTTAATATTACTAGCAATTAATGCTTTGTAGAGGGCTTTTTCATAGACGATATCTTGCCCAATAACTTCACCTGTTGACTTCATTTCAGGTCCTAATGCAATATCAACAGAGCGTAATTTTGAAAAAGAGAATACCGGAGCTTTAACATAAACGCGGTCTGTATTTTCACTATAGTTAAGGTTTATCCCTTGTTGCTTTAAGCTTTGGCCAATCATAATTTTAGTCGCAATTTTTGCTATTTCAAAGCCTGTAATCTTACTTAAAAATGGCACTGTTCTACTTGAACGAGGATTGACTTCTAACACATAAAGCATGTTATCATATAAGACAAACTGAATATTTAAAATACCAATAATATTAAAGCCTTTAGCAAGTAATTTTGTTTGCCGAAGGATTTCAAGTTTAATATCATGGCTAATTGTTTGTGCAGGGTAGACAGCAATTGAATCACCTGAATGGACCCCCGCTTTTTCTACATGTTCCATAATTCCTGGAATTAGTACATCGACACCATCAGAAATAGCATCAACTTCTAGTTCTTTTCCTAACATATATTTATCAATAAGAATTGGCTGTTTCTTATGCACTGCTTCAGCATTTTTCATGTATTTTTGGAGCTCTTCAATGGTATAGACAATTTGCATCGCCCGGCCCCCAAGAACATATGATGGTCGAATGATGACAGGGTAACCTATTTTTTTTGCAACTACTTCTGCTTCTGCGACGTTAAACACAGTTTGACCAATTGGTCTAAGTAGCCCTAAATCTTCAAGTACAGCATCAAATTTTTCGCGATTTTCGGCCATATCAATTGATTCCATTGATGTCCCTAAAATTTTAACGCCCGTTTCAACTAGTTTTGCTGCAAGGTTGATGGCGGTTTGACCACCAAACTGGACGAAAATACCAATTGGTTGTTCTAATTCAATAATATTATGTACATATTCAAACGTTAAGGGTTCAAAATAAAGTTTATCAGAAATACTGAAATCAGTTGAAACTGTTTCGGGATTACTATTAATTACAATTGCTTCATAACCAGCTTCAACTAAAGCCATAACACTATGTACTGTTGAATAATCAAATTCTACGCCCTGACCAATTCTTATTGGACCTGATCCAATGACAATGACTTTTTTATTGGTTGACTGTTTTGATTCACTTTCACTACCTGAATAAGTGCTATAGAAATAAGGTGTGGTTGATGCAAATTCAGCTGCACAGGTGTCAACCATATTATACACTGGTGTAATTTGATGTGCTTGCCGTAATTTGGCAACTTCATATTCCGTCATCTGCCAAACGTTGGCAATGTACTCGTCACTAATTCCATAGCGCTTAACATATTTTAGCGTCTTAACATCTTTAGTGTTTTGCGCAACTAACTTTCCTAATTCAATAATATGCTTTAGTTTTTCAAGGAAGAATAAATCAATTTTACCAGAAACCGTATGTAGTTTTTGACAGCTAATTCCCCGTGTTAACGCTTCTCCCAATAAAAATAACCGCTGATCATCAGCCTTTGAAATTCGGGCTAATAGCTCAGATTCGGGCATATCTGTAAATAAATCAGTTACTAAGTGAAATTGGTCTAATTCTAATGACCCGATTGCCTTAAGCAATGATTCTTCGATGTTACGCCCAATTGCCATTACTTCCCCTGTTGCTTTCATTTGCGTTCCTAATTTTCTGTTACCTGTTTGGAATTTGTCAAAAGGCCATCTTGGAATTTTAGCCACAACATAATCTAAGGCTGGTTCAAAGCAGGCATATGTTGTATTTGTTACTGGATTTTTCATTTCATCTAGTGTTAAACCAATGGCAATTTTTGCCGCTAATTTAGCAATCGGATAGCCCGTAGCTTTGGATGCTAGTGCTGATGAGCGACTTACTCGAGGATTGACTTCAATGATGAAATATTCACGACTTGTTGGATTTAGGGCATATTGAACATTACAACCACCTTCTATTTTTAACGCTGTAATTATTTTCAAGGCTGATGTTCGAAGCATTTGATGTTCATTATCGCTTAGCGTTTGTGAGGGGGCAAAGACAATTGAATCACCGGTGTGGACACCAACAGGATCAAAATTTTCCATATTACATACAACAATAGCATTGCCTTTTTTATCACGCATTACTTCGTATTCGATTTCTTTAAATCCCGCTACACTTTTTTCAACAAGGCATTGGCCACTTGGACTATTCTTTGTTCCTGATTCGATGAATTTTGCCAACATTTGGGCATCATCAGCTATTCCACCACCAGTACCACCTAATGTAAAGGCTGGTCGAATAATGAGGGGAAAGCCTTTTGTTTGAGCAAAGTCTTGGGCCTCTTTTAAGCTGTGGACGATGACGCTATCAATGACTGGTTCGCCAATGTCGGTCATCAATTCTTTAAATAGTTTTCGATCTTCTGCCTGATGAATTGAGGTTAAATTTGTCCCAATTATTTCAACATCATATAAATCTAAAATGCCTTTTTCTTCTAATTCAACGGCAAGGTTTAAAGCTGTTTGCCCTCCAAGTGTTGGAATTAGCGCTTGTGGTTTCTCTTTAGCAATAATTTGGGCAATAAAGTCGGTTGTTAATGGTTCCATATAGACAACATCCGCAATTTGCTTATCAGTCATAATTGTTGCTGGATTCGAGTTAATTAGCACAACTTTATAGCCTTCTTCTTTCAAGGCAAGACAGGCCTGTGTACCCGCATAATCAAACTCAGCGGCTTGCCCAATAATAATTGGCCCTGACCCAATTACAAGAATTGTCTTAATATCATTTCTTTTTGCCATGCTTATTTCTTCTCCTCTACATTAATAACGCTCATTTTTTCTAAAAAAAGGTTAAATAAATTATTTGTATCTAATGGCCCCGGTGATGATTCTGGATGATATTGTACGGTAAAACTTGGGTGTGTTTTGTGTGCAATACCTTCTACTGTTTTATCATTTAAGGCAATTTGTGTTACTTCTAAATTTGTCGTTAGAATACTCTTTTCGTCAATTGCGTAAGAGTGATTTTGTGATGTTATGTAGACAATATCAGCTTTTAAGTCTAGTACGGGATGATTTCCACCGCGGTGCCCAAATAATAGTTTATATGAAGTTGCACCATTTGCTAGTGCATATAGCTGATGTCCCAAACAAATTCCGAAGATAACAACTTTACCATCTAATTCTTTTATTGTTTCAATTGATGCTAACAAATCGGCCGGATTTCCGGGACCATTTGAGAGGATGACTCCTAGAGGGTTATAGCCTAGGATTGTTTGCGCTGTTGTGTTATAGGGAACAACAATAATGTCACAACCACGTTTTGTTAGTTCCGAGAGGATACTTTTTTTCATACCATAGTCAATAATAACCACGCGCATACCATCTCCTGGAACATGATAAACATTTTTGGTCGAAACAGCCGGAACATGGTCGGTTATTGTGAATGCTGTTAATTGCTTGATAACATCTTCTGTATTTTCGCCAATATTACATATTTTCCCTTTGATTGTTCCTGATGTTCTAATTATTTTCACAAGTTTTCTTGTGTCAATATGCGAAATTCCGGGAATATCTTTTTGCTCCATAAAATCATGCAATGATTGTGTTTGCTCCCAATGCGATGGCGTTTGACAATACTGCTCAACAACAACACCACTTGCTCCATGCATTAGACTTTCATAGTCATTGCTGTTGATTCCATAATTTCCAATCATAGGATAGGTAAATACTAATAATTGCTGATAAAATGAAGGGTCTGTAATTGATTCTTGATAGCCCGTCATTCCTGTTGTAAAAACGATTTCTCCTTTAATATCCGCCATGCTCCCAAAGCCAACACCCTCAAATACAACACCATTTTCTAAGACTAATTTTCGATTATACATCACTTTTTGCTCCTTTATTATTTTCATATATTAATTTTCCAGCGACAAAGGTCTTTTCAATTATACCTGTAACCGTCCTGCCAATAAATGGGCTATTGCTTGCCTTTGAGTTGAATTTATTTGTAATTACTTTTTCTTGATTTAGATTAAGGATGGTAATATCCGCAGGTGCATTAAGCTCAATTTTCCCAGCCTTCATTGAAAAAATAGCGGCCGGCTTAGTCGTTAGCCAAGCGATTAATTGCGATAACGTCCATTTTTCTGTTAAGACAAATTCACTGTATAGTAAACTAAAGGCATCTTCTAAGCCAATTATCCCAAATGGTGCGGCGTAAATATCTTGCTTTTTCTCGTCGATGTGATGTGGTGCATGGTCAGTTGCAATACAATCAATTGTTCCATCTTCTAAACCGGTAATTAAAGCCGCTTTATCTTCATTAGCTCGCAGTGGCGGATTCATTTTAAACGCTGTATCAATTGTTGAAATATCATCTTCTGCTAAAATCAAATGATGTGGTGAAACTTCTGCAGTTACTTTTATCCCTGCTTTTTTGGCATCTCTAATCACGCGAACTGATTCCTTTGTACTTACATGACAAACATGATAATGACAATTTGCTGCTTCTGCAAGCAAGACATCCCGAGCAATCTGGACACTTTCACAAATACTTGGAATCCCTTTAACACCTAGTTTTTTGCTGATTTTACCATGGTGCAATGCCCCCTCCCAAATTAAGCTATTATCCTCACAATGAGCAACTAGGGGCATATTTACTTTTGCACATTGGACCATTGCTTGATACATTGTATTGGCACTTTGAACACCAACACCATCATTTGTAAAAGCAAAACTTCCAGCAGCTTTTAAGGCTGAAAAGTCAACTAATTCCTCACTTTTAAGCCCCTTAGTAATTGCAGCATATGTTTTAACATGGATACTACTTGTTTGCTCTACTTGTTGATAAAATTGATTAACCGTGGCAACATTATCCATAATTGGGTTAGTATTGGGCATAGCGCAAATTGTTGTATAGCCACCACTTGCAGCAGCATAACTTCCCGTTTTAATAGTTTCTTTATGCGTAAATCCGGGTTCACGTAAATGGACGTGAACATCAATAAATCCGGGAGCAACTATTTTCCCTGTAGCATCAATAATTGTCTGATTGTCACTTAGCTCTCCGTGAGCTAAAATTTGTGTGATGACACCTGCTTTTATGCTAATGTTTTTAGCTTGGAGGGTTCCATCTAGGTAAACAAGACCATTTATAATAAGATATGACATGTTAAAACGCCTACTTTCTTTTTTCTGTGAAAACATAATCGAGAATTGCCATGCGGGCATATGTTCCATTTTTCATTTGTTCAAATATCTTTGATTTTGGGGATTCAATTAGGGATTCTGCTATTTCAACATTACGGTTGACTGGTGCTGGATGCATAATTATACTTGTTTCCTTCATTTGATTCGCTCTGTGAATTGTTAGCCCATACTCAGACAAAAAATCTTGAAAGCCATATGTTGATGTATGTCTCTCTGTTTGACAGCGTAGGAGCATAATAACGTCTGCTGTTTCAATTATGTTATCTATGGGGGCGTAGGCAACATTTTCAAGCGTGTGATCCTGCCATTTTGGTGGTGCAGCAATTGTAATTTTCGCTCCCATCCGATTTAAAATAGCAATGTTTGCATGAGCTACTCTACTATGTAAAACATCCCCAACGATGACAATGTTTAGATTTATAATTTTCCCAAAGTGTTCTTTAATTGTCATTAAGTCAAGCAGTGATTGGCTAGGGTGATCACTTGTGCCATCACCACCATTAATTATTGCCATTTCACAGTTTCCAATTAATTTTTCATAATATTTATTTTCACTAGAGCGAACAACAACAGCATCACAACCCACAGCTTCTAATGTTTTAATTGTATCGTATAAGGACTCGCCTTTACTCGCACTTGATGTTGAGGCATCAAAGAGGATGATTTCCATTTTTGACTTCTTCTGTGCCATTTCAAAGCTTGTTTTAGTTCTTGTACTGTTTTCAAAGAAAACATTTGTAATGTATTTCCCCATAAGATTTGGTGCTGTTTGCGTTTGTTTATAGGCCAAGCCTTTATCAATTAGTGCTTCAATTGTTTCAAGGCTTAGTAGCCCTAGTGTTAAGAAATTTCTCATAAGCATTCTCCTATTTTTATGAAAAAGTGCTGTATTTGCTTGAATAAATACAACACTTTAAATTTATTTTAAATTTAAAACCTTCCGTATTTCTCTGAATACAATTAAAGCGTTTTATGAGATGATAACACTATCTTCACCATCGATTTCTTTGACATTAACTTTTACTTTTTCATTTTTTGATGTGGGCAGATTTTTACCCACATAGTCAGGGCGGATGGGAAATTCACGGTGACCACGATCAATTAGTGTGACTAATTGAATTTGTTTAGGGCGACCATTTTCGACTAAAGCATCCAATGCTGCGCGAATACTTCTACCCGTGTAGAGGACATCATCAACTAAAATGATTGTTTTATCAGTAAAATCAGCAATTAATCCACTTGGGTTACCCAAGGTAACGATATCATCACGATAGCTACTAATATCTAATTCTTCTAACAGAACTTCATTTTGGTAGAGATTCTCAATTCGCTGAGCTAACCGCTTAGCAAGGAATACGCCACGCGTTTTTATTCCCACAATAATTGTATTTTCTGTTGTTCCATTCTTTTCTAAGATTTCATGCGTAATTCTTGTTAGCATTCTATTCATTGTAGCATCATCAATAACTTTTTTCATTTATTACACCTCACATATTTTTGGGCAATCAGAACAAAAAAATGACCTGATTGCTGAATCAATCAAGTCATTTCCTAACACAAAATTATGTTAATTACGTTACTTCGGATTTCACCTTGTAAACTTCTCTGAGTTCACTTAAAGGATTCATTACTAGTATTATAGCAATTGCTTGGGATAAAGGCAAGATTTTTTTTGCCTAAATAGGGTTAATGGTAAAGTGATAGTAACTAGTCAGCCAATGTTCGTAAGTTAAGCCTAAAAATCGCAAAAACAGGAATACTACCTACCTAATCACAAAAACAAGTCCAATATTCTTCCATAACGTGGTAGAATAATACTAGCAGAATAAAAAAGGGCATGATGAAAAA
>JBOFTV010000076.1:0-25586 GCA_051652245.1 Culicoidibacterales bacterium
ATACTATTTGCTCCCATTGCGCATAGAGGATTAGATTTTGCGCTGGCATTACATTTGTAGCAAAATTCCAACTGCTTCCACTTCCATCTTGCGCTGTATTCCATGCTATGAACGTGTAGCCACTTCTTCTTGGTGCGACTGGTGCTGCAATAAGCGTATTTTCGCCCCATTTCTGAGTAATTGGCCCCACTCCTTCACCACCATTTAGATCATAGCTTAAATCATATACTATTTGCTCCCATTGCGCATAGAGGATCATATTAGTTCCCGGCATCACGTCATTTACAAAATTCCAGGTTTTTCCATCTCCAAATTTTTGTGTGTTCCACCCTAAAAATCGCTGGCCGGTTTTGATTGGGTCTTCTGGTCTATCCCACTTGCTGTTAAATTCAACACTTCTTGCAGCCGGACCACTAGCATCGATACCATTTAAATCATAGGTAACAATATACGTATTCACACGCCACTGGGCATAAAGCAAAACATCATTTTCTGGCATTGTATCCACTGCAAAATTCCATTGCTTCCCTTGTCCATCCATTGTTGTATTCCAGCCAATAAATGTATAATTTTCATTGGTCGGTTCTACTGGCTCAGTTGCTTTCTCCAAAAACCTAAGCCACTCCATATTTGGAACACTACTTGAGATGCCATTACTGCTATAGCTTAGTACATACTCAGCTACACGCCACTGAGCATACAGCGTTATATCCTCATTACCCACTCTATCAAAATTAAAATCCCAATTTGCCTCCCGGCCTTCTACCGTTACATTCCATCCCCAAAAATCAAATCCAGGCCTTATTGGTCTACTTGGTTCACTAATCAGACCACTAACTGGAACAACTATTTCCTCTGGAGCTACTCCTTGCCCTCCATTAAGATCAAAAACCACTGTCTTTACTTCAATGGTTTCATCTCTCCACTGAGCATATAATACAACATTTCGCTCCGGCATTACATTCACGAGAAAATCCCATGATTCACCACTACCATCTTTTTTAGTATTCCACGCCAAAAAGACATGCTCCGAACTTCTTGGCGTATCTGGTTCTGTTGCCCGTTGGCCAGCCTCTACCTGTTCTGGTTGTGGTCTTTGACTTACAACACCATTGACATCATAGCTTAGCGTATATTGTAGTGCTTTAGCACCTGCTTGCGCACTTAGTTCACCCTGAGTGCTAAAATTACTATTCCCAGTTACGCCTATACATAGAAGTAAAACACTTCCGACTATTCTTATTAACTTATTTATTCTTTTTTTAACATCCATATCTCTCATTTCTCCTCATCCTTTTTTTACAAAATTAAAACATAAAACACCCATAATTTATATCACAAAATTATTATATCACAACACACATGAATATCAATCAATTTTCATCAATTATACAAAAAAGTTCACAAAGTTATTTTTTTTCTGATTTAATGAACTTTTCGGTCTTTTTAATTCGTAAAAAGAGCATTCTGTTTAACTTAAAAGATATGAAATAACAGTTTTATCTCCCCGGATTTTCATTTTTAATTAAATTATATTTTAAAAAAAATATCCACTAAATTTATCATTATAACGTAAAAATCAACAAGATAAATAATTTAAACATCGGTTCAACCCTCGACAATGGCAAAAAATCGATTTTTTAACTCATACTATTTTGTTTACACTTGTCTATTTAGTAACGATTATTAACTATAATGTAGTTAATAAAACCCCCGCCTTCACAACTGACCTCATGACATCCCCCCTTGAAAATTTCTTGTTGCATAATAAAGGTTTTACTGTTAGCTTCCTGAATTCTTTGGGCATTGTGGGAAAATTAGTGTTTTCGCCTTTGCAATCAACTCTTGCCGCACCATTTAGTGTAACCATATTCGCTTTTAAGCCCCTCTTTTCATAAAAAAGCTCAGGGGCATAATCTACCATCTAAATCTAAAAGAATAAGGTGTTTTCCAAAATTATTCCCTTCTTCTGCCTACATACTACAATATAAATCTTTGAGCACATCTTTTAATTCTTGTTGTGTTTTTACGTGTCTTAGTCGCGCCCTACCCTGAGGATGATTGGAGATAATGGCGATAAATTCCGATAAACTTTTCACGTCTTGAGAATCTTTATCACTCAGTACAAAATAAATTATAATTTCAATTGAGCGCCCGTGCCAATTCATAGGCTGCTTTAAAATCGTGAAATCCAGTGCGCTTTTAGTTGCATTCATCTTAATTGGATGTGGCATTGCAATACCATTAGACATGCCCGTTGAAAATAAATTTTCACGATCTAATACAGATGCTAAATAAGTGTCGTTGAAATAGCCTTTCTTTATTAATTCTTCCGATAATTCGATGATTGCATCATAGCGATTCGCAAAGCTTTTTTTTACTCGCGGTGCTGAGTTTTTTAGATAGTTTTCCCAGATATAAGCAAAATTATCCTGTCTCCCCTTTAATGCTAATTCTTTCATTTTTTGGCTAATAGTTAGCTCATTTATTTTTGAAAAGCATGGTTCAATTGTAATCGTTTGGAGATTGGTAAAAAATGAGCGCGTGCTTGTTGTGATAACTAAATCAATTTGTTTAGGATGCTTTTTGAGCTGCTGCACCTGTTTTATTGATGTTACCTCAATAAAATCATGATCAATCCCCAAACTCACTCCATTGATTTTATTTTTCACGTAGCGCAGGACAGCTTGCCCTTCAAAAACTAGCAATACAATTTGGAGCTTTCTTTTTAACTTTTGTTTTTGGTTGATTTTTTCATAACCTGCTTCTAAATAAATTATCAAAAAGCTGATTTCGTCGGCACTAAATAAAACGCCGGCTTTTTCATACATCCGATTAGCAATAAAAATGGCAATATCTAATAATAGCGGTTGCTTTGAAACAAGCTCCTCTCGAATCACATTTTTAATATCAATACCATTCCTAATCCGGTGCAACGCAATTTTAATATGTGTTGTCATATCTTTAACCACCTGTAAATCGCTGGTAAAATCAATGAAAAAGACACGTTTTATTTCTTCAAGCATGCCTAGGACATTAGAATAGAGATCGTCCGCTTCCCCAGATTGCTCATGAATATTTTGCTCCATTTTCGTGATTTCTTCTAGATGCATCAACTTTTCTTGTAATATTGTTGTTGTCGCTGCACTTAAATTGATTGTAAATTCATTGCTAATATATGCTTTAATTGTTGTCATAAAATCAGTTTGTCCAGGAATGGCATCCCTCTTTTGCCCCGCGTCTAGGCTATACTCCATCGAAATGGCAATTAAAATTACAAATGCTAGTGTGGAGTAATATTTCAACTCTATCCCCTCATCAACTAATAATTGCTTTATTTCTTTATATAAAATTAAAAAATCGAACTCTTCAAAAAACAACAAAAGACTTTCCGCACTTCGCTGTGGCGTATGCATCACAGCAATTAGAAAGTCGATTTTATATTGTAATTTACCATGTAATTCAATCATTTCATCAATTCGAACTAATTCTAAGTCCAGGGCATAGTAAGTTTCTACCATTTTCTTTATTTTACTTAGATCGACTGTTAATGTCGATTCGGAGATGTGTAACGTTTCTAATAATTCTGCTATTGAGACGCTTCCTGCTATCGTTAATCTTTTACAGATGTAGATAAAGCGATTTAATGGAGCATAAAAATTACACGCCTCGACTTCTACTAAATAGCCTGCTACTGCATTATAGCGATACCCTCGGCTTTTCGACGAGCTAATTGCTTCTTCAGCTATTTTTCGCTTTATTTCACCTATTTCAGCACGAATTGTTCGATCGCTAACACCAATAATCTGCGCCATTTGCTTCCCTTTAACCCAATCACTTGCAAAGCTAAGATATGTTAAAATGGCCTGTTGCCTTTCTGTTAGTTGCCTCACGCTCTTACACCCCACTTACTCTCCTTTGATTTGTTCCGCTCTTAAATAATTCACTGAACTATATCCATATTGATAGAAACCGCCCTTACTTTTATCCTCATACCATTGATTTAGTTTTTGCGCAGCGAGCTCACACCTTTTCATTGCTTGCGGGTTTTCTTTTGCTGGCACGACATCAGTTTGAGTAGCATAGACAAAATCCAGTGTCATAGCATCTAAATGGCTAAACATAAATTCTGCCGTTGTTTCCACAGGCTTCATCATACTATGCCAACTTGCTCCTGATGTGGCAAGTAATATCGCTGCTTTATCCCATTTGTGAAAAACATCTTTTCTAAAAATCAAGCCACAAGAAATTGTCTGTAACCGGGAAAAAAAGGATAGCAATGGACCACTTATACTCCCAAACCACATTGGTGTTGCAATAATGTAGGCGTCGGCTGCTGCAATTTTTTCTAATATTTGATTGAAATCATCGTCAATTGAGCAACCTGATTTTTTTGTGCAGTAACCGCAGTCGGTACACGGGCTGATATCAAGATGATTAAAGACATTTATGACTTCGATTTCACCACTTAACGTTTCCATTACTTTATTAACAAGGGCCATTGTATGCCCCCGCTTTTTGGGGCTACCTACAAAAATTAATGTTTTCATCATTCTACCTCTTTTTCATGACGGCACACTTGATGCATACCGTGATTTGTTTCTTGGTGAATTCGGCGAACCATTTTAAATGATCGCCCAAATGCTTTTTTAAATTCTTCATCTTTTGCTCTAAGTTCTAATTCGGGGATTTGCTTCCAATGTGCTAATGTTTCCCAAATCAAGATGGTATGGACTTCACCTAATGTGTCATCATTAACCCACACTTCTTTTGAGCGGTAACCATCTTGTGTTGCCAGAAATTGTGTCCAAATTGCGTGATCACATTCGATGAAATCTGCAATATCCTCAGGATTTTCAATCCTAAAAACAAGCTGTTCGATAGGGTGTTTTGTCAAGTTCATCAAACTGCACCTACTTTTTCATATAAATTAACAATTGTTGTGACGACACTTTTTAACACAACGGCATTCATTAAATGGTCTTGCGCATGGACAATCAATAAATTAAGCTCTTGCTTTTGACCATTTATTTCGGCCTGAATAAGTTTTGTTTGTGTTAGATGCGCCTGCTTTAGCGCATCGGCTCCTTCACTAATACACGTTTTAGCATCGCTATACTTGCCTTCTTCTGCTTTTTGAATCGCTGTTAAAAATTGTGCTGATGCATCACCAGCATTTGAAATGATACTGAAAGCGACTAATTCTATTCCTTCCATATTTCCAATTCCTCCCACTTTACTATTTATTTTTAACATCCTTTAAGATTGTGAATGCCGCCTTTAAAATTGGCACCGCATTCATCGCTCCATAATCGGCTTTATCAATAATTGCTACTGGGATATCTAATCCATTGCTTGCAAGTTCTTCTGTAATTCCTTCTTTCCCCATTGAAAGCTGTGGTCCCAATAAAATAATATCGGTCCCTTCAATATGGTTGAAATATTCTTCTTTTCCCCAAGCTTCAATTACGATTCCTTTATCTCTAAATTTTTCAGATGCTTCTATTGCTTTTTTCATATTATTTACTAAAATTGAAGTGGATAGTCCACCATAACATACCAACATAATTTTCATTATTTTTCCCTCTTTCATTTTTTTAGAAATCAAAGTCAATATCGTCTAATGATTCTTGACTATTTCCTGATACCTTTTCCGCAATAAGCACTTGTTTTTCAACAATTTTGAAAAAAGGGTAATACAATAATACCATTACTCCAATAATTGCTCCTGCAACCAGTACATAGCGCCAATCCATCGTTGCTATTAAGCCTCCAACTGGTAATGGTACATAGGGCGAAATAATAACAAATGGGTTCATCAATTGTAGTTTAATTGCAAACCAACCCATAGCAGCAGCAATTGGTGCTGATAGCATCCAGGGAATAAACATAATTGGATTTAGGACAACAGGTAAACCAAATAATGCTGGCTCGCCAATTCCAAAGAACTCTGGAATAATCGAAATTCGACCGATTTTCTTAAAGCGCTCTGATTTTGAAAATAACATCAAAATCACAACTGCCCCCACAACACCTGATCCAGTCACACCCGCTAAATTCCACATGAAATCAGGTGTAAAGATAAACATATCACTAAAAGCTTTTCCACTGGAAAGCATGGCAGCATTGGCATCAGCATTAGCAAATGCAACGGGCATCCAAAGTGGCGCCATTACTGAGTAACCATGAATTCCAAACCACCAAAGTAATTGCTGAATTAACAAAATAATAATAATCCCCGTCAAGGAATTTACGGAGAGCGTTAGCGGTGAAAAGACCAGCTCAATTAACTTTACAACAGGTGTTCCTGTTAATGTTTCCACACCGAATTTAGCCGCTGTGATAATCAAAACGGAAAATAAAATTGGCCATAAGTTTTCAAATGAGCGTAAAATTGGTGTTGGTACACCGTCACCCAAATTTATCGTGAAGCCAAGTTTATTTTTAAAGATATGCAATATTTGCACTGACAGCAGTGCTAACACCAATGCGGTAAAAATCCCTTGCCCACCATAGTAAGTGAAATCCTGAACACCCTCAGGTCCAACAATTGTTGCAACCGAGATAAAAGAAATTAAAGAAACCACAATTCCGCCTAAATTCCAGACATCTTTTTGCTCAGCATAATAATAGCCTGTTAATGCTGCAACATACAGCGCCATCACACCAAATGTTGCAAATTGAATCGGTCCTGTGACCTTGCCAAGATAGGTTAACACGTCAATCAATATCTGTGGCATACCTGGAATGCCTGGGAGCTGCTGAAATAAAATTGGAACTGAACCGACCAAAGTTACTGGAACTAAAATCATCATTCCCCGTCTTACCGCAGCAAGGGGTTTATTTGCTTCTAACTTCGAAGCAAGTGGCAAAAGCCATTTTGATAAAAATTTTTCAATCTTGTTCATCATATGCACCTTTTCTTTCTATATTATATTATCAATGATAACGCATACAGAAAATATATTCAAACTTCATTTTTCCTATGCCCTTAGGAAAACGGTGTTTTTTTTATAAGAAAAAAGGATACCACTTAATGTGATATTCCTTATTTCCTTATAGATTTGTAATAACTTGCTCCACACGAGCAATGATTTGTGTATTCTTATTACTTAAAATGATTGTTTCGCGTTTTCCACGAATTAAAATTTCAATGCCGTCCGCTATTTCATAGCGCCCAATAAGTGAGCGACCATCAACAACAACACAGCAATATTGTCCCGAAATTAGCGTTTCTTGCCTGATACAACGCAAGAAACTTCCGATGACTGTATTTTCAATAATACCTTCCTCTGAAATAATTGTAATGAAATATTTCTTCACTAGTTCTTTTTTCAAATTTACTGGGAGGTTGATATATGCCGTTACATCTTCGTCCGGAATATCAAACCCTGATATTTGTGGATCTATTATTGGTATTAGATATGGTCGCCCGCCTTCTGGATGAGCTTCATAGTATGAACCAAACAGTAATAATTCTGGTGTTGTGTCTAGTGCTTCAGCTATTTCTGCTAACATTGAAAGTTTTGGTGTTGATCGCTGGTTCATCCATGCTGATACCGATGTTTTTGATAACCCTAATATCTCAGCTAGTCGATCCTGGGTCATATGTATTTCTTTCATTCTCTTAAAAATATTTTGTCTCAATTCTTTTTCCATTGTGGACACTCCTTCTTCATTTCATAATCAAGTTTCTTATAACTTCATTATACCACGTATAAGGGGGTTTGGGAATGATAAAGTACAATTATTTTATTCTTTATTTTAGCGTGGTCAAAAATATAAAGTTAACAATCATTTTTTTAGCTGTTTAACTATGGTTGGATGAGTCAATAAATATAAGTCCTAATATCCTAAAAAATTCTTTTTATTCATATTCTTCATTTAAAACATGAATAATTTTTTAACTCCTTACCTCTGTTTTATTTTTTTTCGCATAAGACTTTTTAATCACATAAAAGAGTTATTTCTGCTTAACATTCACGTCAATAACTTGATAGAACGCCCCATTTGTATTAGAAACATCCCACACAGCGAGGATAATGTTTGACCCACTCCTATTGTGAGGAATATCAATAATGTGGCTTAACTTTGTTGACGCAGGCTTGTTGTCATGATTAACTGTGCCAATTAGTTCTAAATCCTCCCGTGCTAATTTCTTGTCGGGATTCCATGATGTCTTTGTCATATAATAATGCCATTTACTTGTTTGATGAGGCGCTGTGTAGTGCCAGACAAACTCCAGTGGCCCTGTTTTAATTTCCGTTTCAAGCCAATAATCCTTTTCTTGTTTATCTAGTTGTTTCCCCAGTGCAGCACCCGCTGAGGCAATTTCGCCATCCTTAGGTCCTCTTTGCGGAAAACCCTTTGCTGCTTCTAATGATTGCGGTTCATAGAGCGCAAGTCCATATTTTGCTTCACTTCGCTCAATTGTTGCACCATTATAGACGCGACTGGGTGGTGATTTAACATAGCCATGTGCCTCAAGTGGTATGGCTGTTGTACTAAAAGCAATCCCCACTGCCACTGTACTAGTAAGTACCCATTTCATTTTATCTTTTAACATGATAGGTTACCTTCTTTCCCCTTTAAATTTAGCAAACTTATTGTTTACAATTTCATTTTATCAAAAAGGTCTCCTTTATTCAATCTTATTAATTAAAAACTTTTATTTTTGTATTCCACTCCAAAAAACAAAGAGACATTACTTTATTTTTGGATTTTTATTAATTAAATGTATTTTATATGTTTTTTCACTATTTTCAATCTACTTAACAAATGCCTGTAGCACTATTACTTTCCTCCCTAGGCTAATTCCTGTTGGTTTCATTGTATATGTTGAAATATTTGCAGGAATGATGAATGTTTCAGCATAGTGTATAATAAATGGCTCAAATGAATTGGTTGGACTTTCGATTGTAATTTCTTCTCCTTCGACTAAATTTAGCATCTGTACTGTCTGATTAGTTTTATAGGTTGAAACTTCATCGAAGGTATACCTTTTTGTTTCAATAAATTCTAATTCGTGGAGTCCTGTTTTCTCTACTTTGAAGTGTTCATTATTTTCTAGGACTTCAAATTGATTGTATAATTCCCGCGCAACAAATGTTGCATCATACTTGTAATTCATCACTGCTTGCCCCTCTTTTAAGTGAAGGGGCCTCGCAATACCATCTAACCCAACGCGATCCCAATCCCATAACTTAAAAGTGAAAATATAGGCCGAGGCACTGATTTCAAGAACCATTGTCCCTGCCCCTGAGCAGTGAATTGTTCCGGGTGGAATAAGAAAGTGATCATGAGGTTTTGTTTGAATCATGTTGACATATTTTTCTGCCGGAAAGCTTATTTCCCCTGCTGCCGCTGCAACTAAATCCGTTTCCATAGCAGCTGCGTCAACACCATCTTTTACACCAATGTAGACTATTGCTCCTGGTTGAGCATCTAATAAATAATAACTCTCTTCTTGAGTATATGGCATCCCATACTCTTGTCTAATAAAGTCTGCTGTTGGGTGGACTTGTAAACTTAGATTCTGACCACCATCCATTGTATCAAGAAAGTCAAAACGAATGGGAAACTCAGCTCCAAAACGGGCATAGACTTTTTCTCCCAATAATTGGATTGGCTTATACTGCACTAAATTGATACTTGGCATCTCAAAGATAATCTCATCAAATGCTAATAACAAACTGTTTTCTTCTGGTACTCCATCAAAACTCCAAGCAAAATTAGCTTCCTTGCGGTCTAAATCACAAACTTCTTTCATCCATTGTCCACCCCAAACACCCGGATCAAAATATGGAACAACACGAAATGGCTGATTTATTGCCTGTGTCAGCCCACTAATAAAAGCTGCTTGCGAAATCATCTTAGGCTGATTGGCTTTATTAGTATCCAACCAAAAATCAACATAATCATACAATGCTTTTTTATGTTTATCAGCAATACGCCATTCAATAAAAAAGCCTCGCTTATACTTTCGCAAGAAATCTTCATCATCATTTTCCTGTTTAAAGTTTGGCATCCCTCGGCGATAGCGCAATTGAATCTCCCACCTTGCTAAGTCTGCATACACTAAAATATCCCCGCGGGAAATGATGCTTGCACCGACACCATAAATTAGTGTTCTCCCTCGTGCGTGATTCATTATCTTTTTGGCATTTTTTAGCTTAGCATCATCGACAAAATCCGTTAATTTACCATAATACATTACACCTCGAACACGGTCATCTGTTAGATGGGCTTTCATCATTGTTGTTAGAACTTTTCCTTCATAAAAGATATCTTCTGCCACAATGATCGTATCTGGCTTTAATTTTTCAATTAAATTTGTTAGCACTTCGTCATCATCTACCCCCGGGTAACAATCCACAACAATTGTCTTTGCGCTGGGATTTCCAAGTAATTTTGTAGTGATTTGAGCGTAGCCCTCAAATACTTCTTCCTCCATGCCTGTCACACTAACTGCTGGAAATTTATTGTATGTCGAACGTCGATTAGTAGATTTCATGTTAGCATCCCCCTTTTTTTCGATAAATTATTTGACCATTCTCTTTAAATATACGGTAACCAAATTCTTGGATTTCAATTGCTGTATAATCATGCCCTGCTGTTGTTGGCCAGCAGGCACCAACTTTTAAATCAAAAGCGCCTGTGTTTACCAGCCGATGAGCAACCTTTCCATCAATGTGATGCAAGCTTCCGGGGCGAACTTCTTGGGCCCATGTTTCGCCCTCATCATCCATCATTAATAGTAACCCTTCCCCTGTAATACCAAAATAAAATTCCGCACAGTTTCTATCTTCATGAAAATGCCCGCGTGTCATATTACATTCCGTTCCAATTAAAATAGGATGAATAATTGTTAAACCCCAGTTTAAATTTCCCTGCTGATTGTTATCACCCTCAAAATAGGAATAGACAGTATATGCTGTGGTCTCATTAAGCCTACGCACTGCTTCCACATCTTGATATAGGTGAGCCAACCCTGTAAACGGTTTTTGATAGTGTTCTACAGCTTTTCCTTTGATGACACCCTTTTCCATAAAATGCCAGGCTTTTGCTTGTTCAATTTTCATGGTCTAAACTCCTCCCATTGTCTTTTTGCTCTTTGTGGTTGTGCCACAAAGAGAAATAAATCTGGATTTTCTTTAAATTGTTCATAGATCGATCGACCGGAAATAATTCCAAAATCAGAGTAACTTCTAGGTGTGCAAACTTCTATTGTTGTAACTTCATATTGCGGGTTTTGATGCCAGACAATCTCACGTCCATTCAAAATTGGAAACCAGGCCAACCCTCCATGCTCACGCGTTTTTGTATAGTCAAAGCCAAAGTCTCTTACACACCATGCCCCAAATGTTAACTCAATATCCACGTCTGCGCTAATTGTTGCATGCCCCCATCCTGGTGGTACTATTACTATATCACCAGGTTTTGCATAGACTGCAAAGCATCTCCCCGGATTATCTTCTACAGTTTCTTGCATATAAATGTACGCATATCCTGTCCAAATTTCATACACCTCTGGTGTTGACATTCCGCATGATTGTGAAACTGCATGAACATGCCCCTGTGACCTAATTGGCTCTACTCCAAGTGAACCACTAGCGTAAGTCACCGCACCATACAATAGGTTTCTTTTTGCCATTAAGTGCTTATCCTCCATATTTCCAACATCCATTGCAATTGCATAAACTACTTCCGGCCCTTGGCAGTTTGGATATAGTAAATTTTTTCTAATCGAAGCTAATGTTCTAATTTCCACTTCCGGTCCAAAAACGTCTTTTCCATAGGTAAATCCTAAGGGATTTTTTGTTGGTTTGATATCAAAACCAGGACTAAATTTCATCATTTTCTTGCCTCACTTCATCTTATTTCTTACCTACATTGTACCCAAGTTAGCCATCATTGGCTAATTGCTATTTTCCTAAGGTCTTAGGAACTTTGGACTCAATAACGTGTGCCTCCATTGGTCTTCCATCATTTATTTTATTACAGCTAAATTTCACACATTCTTGTGTAATTTCACAAGAATATGTGAAATTACACAAGAATATTGTCTGTTTCCTTTACAAACGATATATCATTCCTTATAATTGTAGTATATTCTATTTATAAGGAATGATAATATTGACGGACTTAGATAAACTTGGAAGCACTATCAGAAGTTTTCGGAAGCAGCGTGGAATTTCTCAGGAAGAGCTTTGCAATGACTATTTTACAAGAAGACACCTTGTCTCAATTGAGCAAGGTAAAGCCCGCCCCAAAATTGATATTTTGTTTCATATCTGTGAAACATTAAAAATTTCTGTGTCTGATTTACTTACCGCTGCAAATGTTGATGATTACTATCAATTTAAGGAGAGCAAGGAAATTTATCGCACGCTTTTTCTGCGGGGACGTTTTAGCGAAATTTCCTACTTTATCCCTTCTTTTTTAAAAGTTTTAGAAAAACCCCTTCCCCTAGATGAGCGGCGTGAAGTTCTTCATCTCCTTTCAAATGCCTATTTTTATGGTCAAAAGGATGTTCAAAAATCAATTGATATCATCCGTGATGATATCAATTTCAATTCAATCATTTCACCTTTTCGACCAAGTCTACATGAGTCCACGTTGCTTTCTGACTATATTCGCTTTAACCCTGATGTCCAAGAACTTGCCCCAATCATTGATAAAATTCTTGATTTTTCTTATCCTTCAATTGAACCCTACTTAGGCTTTGCTATTTGTCGTCATTATTACCAAAATAACCGCTGGCAGGAGCTTCTTAATTTAGCCCAAAAGCTCATCATTGACTTACCTGCGAACAAGAATTTATCCACGCTAACATTTTTCTATGCCTACCACGGTGTTGGTTTAGTTATGCTTGGTCAAAAGGATAAAGGCGTAACACTCATTTCTCATGGCTTAATTCTTGCAATCCTCCATCAAGAAAATCTCTCTGCTAAAGAAATTATTGATATAGCAAAGCAAGCGCATGTTTATGCCGAAGTTCATCAAATTGCAGCCCCATTTTTCCCCAAAAAGAAGGTTCCTCAAGTAAAACAATAATAAAAAAAGACGAAACACAAGCATGTTTCGTCTTTTTTTTATTCCCCTTCATACCTTAGTTTAGCAAATGACATCGCATAAGCAGCAGCTGCTGCTGCAAGATACATCATAACATAGACCCACTCAACACGAAAGCCAATGCTTGCAAACACCCCATTATCTTGCACGACCGTAAAGAATAATGTTTCTGTATGAATGATTCCTAGTAGGGCACAGAGGGCCCCTACGCCCAAAGCGTAGCTTGCTTTTTTCCAATCCCGCGTAATGGCGAAATAAAGCATACTCCCCCAAACAAGTGAAATAATCATTGACCCCTTTGTTAAGAAAAGCGGGGCAGCTCCATTATTGAAAAAGACCTCCATCAATGGCAGCGCTGCCACAAAAAACATCAGCCCATAAAACTCTTGCTTTTCTCCCACAAATGCCCCATGTGAGCTAATACAACCAATAAACACAAGCACGGGTAAGACAATTGCTGCTGGAATCAAGCTCCCAATCACACCACCAATTCCTAAGACACCAATAATAATAAAAGTCCCCCCCACTAATAGCTGGTATGCTGTTCCCGCTTTCGCCTGTTTCCACCCCGGATAGCCCCACATTATTCCTAAATTAAATGGATTCCCAAAAATTGCTGAAATAAATGAAATAATATTTATCCCCACTGATGTTATTGTAATATCATAATTATCTCCTACACTCCGCGCCTGCTCAACACCTTGGAAATTTGCAACACTTTCCAAAATTGTAAAGCCAATAATTAGCGGTAAATACTTCAATGCTTCTAAAAACCCAGTCATTAAATTGCCAAAATAGTTGCCGTCAATGATCGCTCCTGGCAAGTAGAAACCAATTGTTTTTGTACTTTCAATGATTGTCCCAAATTTAATGTCTTGCATCACAAAACCAACAATAATACCCGCTACCACACCGATGACAACCGGTGATATTTTTGTCTTAATATTAGCCAAATAAATAATGATGACCACCATCAGAGATGCAAAGCCCATAACAGGTGTTTGAAAAATTGATGATAGGGGACTCATGACAAGCCATGCAAGTGAGCCACCCGCAAGTGAGCCAAAAAGCACTGGTGATGGAATTAATTTAACAAACCGCTCCCCCATCAAACTAATTAATAAACTTAACACCGAACTAATCATATTAAAAGCCATCCCTGTAAAAATAACGAGCGTCACATCACCCGTTGCCTCAAAAATCCCTAGCAACGTAAATAGCCACACAAAAAACCGCCCCGACGTAATTCCACCCGGCATTGCAACAATGGAATCATCACCCGTTTTCACCTTGAGACGCTCTCCTAATAAATAGAAGAAAATGCCCGAAAGCAATAACCCTAATGTTGTTGCCGGTAAAATCTTTGTAAATAGCGCATCCCCAATAACACTTAAAATTGCTATTCCTGATAATAATTTTGGAAAAATATCAAAAAGCACACCCAAAAAAGCATCCAAATCTCCTTGCCGAAAAAAAGACTTTTTCATAAAATTCTACTCCTCCCATTTATAGTTGTCCACCACTGCAAACAGCAATTTGATCACCCGTAATAAAACTACTTTTAGCTGATAATAAAAAAGTAATCGCATTTGTCATATCATCGATGGTCCCAATTCTTTTGGCAAGATACATCTGCGCATAAATATCTCGTAATTCTGGCTCCTGAATAAACCGATCTGCCGTCATCGGTGTTTCCACAACACCTGGTAAAATACAATTTGCGCGTACATTTGGGGCATAATCAACAGCAATACATTTTGTCAGCATAATTAAAGCAGCTTTTGAGGGGCAGTAGCCAATTCTTTGGGGAATTGGTTTGACACCTAAATCCGAGGCAACATTGACAATTGATGATGCTCGTCCCTTCAATAAGCCAATTGCTGCCTTACAAATATTAAAAACACCCGTAACATTAATCGCAAATTCTCTATCAAACTGCTCATGTGTTAACGTTTCTAATGTCCCTACTTGCGTGATTCCAGCACAGTTAACTAGGCCATCTAACGCCCCTAAGTCTTCTTTAATTTGAGCGAAAATTACGTTTACTTCTGCAACATTAGTAATATCCGCCTGATAATATTGATATGGCTTTTGGACATCTTCAAGTCCAATTCCCACAATAATTGCTCCCCGCTTGTGTAAATTTTGGGCAAGTGCTTCACCAATTCCACTTGATGCCCCGGTGATGACGATTTTTTTTCCTTTAAATTCCATGAGTCTGACTTCCTTTCAATTTTTTATTTAATGCCGTAGATCAATTTGTGTCTGAAGTAGAGAAAATGGCCGCTGTGGGCATGGACTGAAACTAGTTCTGTATGCGGATGATCATCTGAGGGGAAGGGTTGATCGTGGCCACCAAGACTGAGTGCATTACCCCCTAAATAGATACACGAATAATTAACAAACATCTCATCCATTAACCCCTGTTTGATTAAAAAATGCGTGTATGTTGGCGATTCGACTAATAATTTATCAATCCCAAACAATTTAAGCGTCTTAAAAAGCACATCAGCATCCGTTAATCCTGCTTTTCCCGTGATAATTACCGGCGTTTTACCTTTGTTACTAGCTATTTGCGTCATGATAGTCGCTTTATCAAATGTTGTTGCATCAATGATATAATGCGGCCGACTTAATTGCTTTGTCACAGTTAAACAACCATTTGGCGATGTTGCAACCATTAAAGGTATCTCAAGTGCAGCAAAAATAAGATGGTCAAAAGGAATATCTGTTCCATCTAATGAGATAATAATATTCGGGGGCACCTTATTACCCTTTTGCTCCACCCGTGCAGCCTCAAGATCAACATCAAAAATATGACCTGTAAATTGCGGCTCACTTGCAATTGTTCCCGCGCCACAAATGATACCATCACAGTTAGCCCGCAACATATTAAGCACCCAAAAATCAGCACTTGCTCCCCCGGGATCAAGTAAATTCTTCTGCGCAATAAGTGGTCCTTCAGGGGCATCAGCAAAGGCAATTTTCCCATCCATCGATGTCACAAATGAACAAAAAGTAATTGGTACATCCGGCTTCAAGGCACCAAACATTAACTTCCCATACACGGCATCCACCTTTGGACACTGTAGCCCCTCAATATTATACGCCATCTTCTCCGTATTATCAAAAATTCTTGTTAGCTTAATTGTCTCTGCATCATACGGTATTTTCACTAATTCCATCATAAACACTCCTTCTTTTTTTGTTTCTATCGAGCTTCATTCTATCAAATAAAAAAAATCTTGCAACCCCATTTTTAACAGTTAAGCTCAACAATTTTCAATTACTAAAAATAATTAGCGGCCTCCCCCCTTTTTTTTACCAAAAAAAGGCTTGGGGGCTTGTTCCTTGACTTACACAATATCTTTTATTTTTTCATTTTCACTAAATATTTTATCATCTTTTAAAAAGGAATTGGGAATCTATTTGCGATTTTCTGCCTTTTTGCGTATAATTAGAGTAATCTTACAAAGGAGTGGCGTTAGCAATGGATGTAATTTTATATCTTGTTTTTTTCATGGATCTTCGTAAAAATACGAACGATATTTTCTACTTTATTGCCAAAAAGATACTGCAAAATATCCACCAAATTCCGGAGATGGGCATTGAAACCCTTGCTGAAATTTGCTATACCAGCCCGGCAACAATTAGTCGGTTTTGTAAGCATGTGTCACTTAATAATTATAGCCATCTCAAATCAGAAATTACACTAGCTTTACAAAACTATGAGCGGAGTCGGGCAAACATTGCCTCAAATCTGCCCAAGACAACAAAAAAGATTGCGATGCAATCTTTTAGTGATGATATTAAATCAATCAAAAGTACCTATCGTGCCCTTGATTTTGCAACACTTGATCAATGTATTGAGCTCATTGATCAAGTCGATTATATTGCTGTTTTTGGCAATGCCTACTCCCAGCTTGCAGCCCGTGATTTTCAGTATAAATTTCTCCGACTCAATAAATTTGTCACCTCATTTACTGATCATAACGACCAAATCGATGAGGCCTTAACGATGCCAACTCATGGACTTGCGATCTTCTTTTCAATTTCAGGGAAGGAAGATTTTAATAATCAGTTAGCATGCTCCCTTCAAAATCGTGGCGTCAAAATCATCGCACTCACCCAATATTCTGATAGCTTTTTGGCACAGCACGCTAATCTTGTCCTTAACTCATTTGATGAAACCTGCCAAAACAATGAAGGCAACGGTTCCCTCTATGGCCGAATTTCGTTAATGTCCCTCGTAGATGCCATTTTCAACTTATACATTTTCAAAAAAAAAAGAAGCTGGGACTAGCTAATTTTAGCAATCATCCCCGCAAAGTTTTCAACAATATGGTCAGCATACCCTTTAACTTCTGGTTGAGCATGCTCAAAGGTAAAAGATGTTACATCTTGTTCAAACATACTTACATCATTCCAGCTATCACCAATTGCAATCGCACTAGCTCCTTTATTTGAACTAAGGCTCATAATTTGCTTCAAGGCGCTCCCCTTCGAAATCCCTTTTGCTGCAAAATCAATATATGCTTGGTTTCTAAAGATATTAACCTCTGCCCCAAATTTTTGGTTCAGAGTTGTTAGCATATTTTGTGTCTGCTTTAAGGCTTCAATTTTTGACATCGTCCTTGGATATTGCATATCAAGCATTGTTAGTGGAAATGGGTCGTCTTTAAACTGCTGGGAAGTTATCATCTCTGTTCCCTTATTTTCGGGGTCCAATTGGCTATTTTCCTGTTTTTTATCAAAGATGTAGCATTTTTGTTCATCGGCACCTGTAATGAAGATATCGGGGTGATGCCTTTTTGTCCAACTGATAATTTCACTTAATATCGCTTTATCCATATACGTTTTACTAATTATATTGAAGTCCCCATCACCAATAATTGCACCATTATTAGCAATAATATAGTCAAATTTATGGGGGCAGTGGGCTAAAAATGCAGCAACCCCTTGTAAATCTCGACCCGTCGAGACAACTAATTTTATGGCAAGGTCAAATGCTTGGGCGAGTGCCAAATAATCAATATCTTGCATATAATATTCGCCGAATTCTTCCTTTTGAAATAATATCGTGCCATCAATATCAGTAAAAATTATTTTATTTGGATTCATTATTTTCACTCCATTTCATCTTAGAGGTTAATTTCAAAAGCATATTTATCACCCCGAATAATCGAATCCGTAAATTCAATTATATGTTCCGCTTCTTGCGTCAATCTCTGAATTCTAATACAGGGGATGAATGCTTGGATGTTTAGCTGCTCTTGCTGGAACTTAGTGGGGGTAAATGCTTGTAAGAATTCTTTTCCCCCACTCATTGAAACAGCATACTTTGTTTGGAGATATTCATATAATGTTCTTGTTTTGAGTTGATCCGTTTCAATGACGGGAAAACGATTATGTGAAATATAGTGCGTTTGTAACATTATTTTCAAGTTATTGATCGACCGTAACCGCACAATTTTATGGACTTTATCATTTATAGTTAAGCCCATTTTCTCCCTAATAAAATCCTCGGGAAAAATCAAGCTAGCCTCTAGTATTTCATTTGTAATTTGAAAATCATATTTAGCTGACTCAACGTCAAAAGAATAAAAATTATTCAAATTGATGTAGACTGTTTTGGGTTTAATAAATGTCCCACTTCCATGCACTGAATAAACATACTGTAGCTGTTCTAAATAATAGATTGCACAACGAATTGTTGAGCGCGAAACATTATGCTTTAAGGCCAAGGCTCTCTCCGAAGGCAGCTTTTCATTTTCCTGATAATAAAAACTTTTAACTTGTGAAATTATTTCATTGGCAATTCCGCGATAAAGTGCAACTGTCATCATTTAAACTCCTTTAATCAATTGACTACAATACCACCATTATAGCAAAAATAAACTATCTCATCAATAATAATGAAAAAATAACAATAACCTCGTCGTTAATAGGTCAATAGTCAATAAAAACATTTTATTATTTTACTATCCTTGCTCGGTATTAGTTTGGATTTATCCCTATTTTCTGTCGCTGTTGACGAAGCGCTAGCTATTAGCGAAAATGACTCTTTGTGCTAAGTATCCTTGCTAATTCAAGTGTAGATAGTTTCAGGTGATCGCCTTCCAGCGTGCACTTCAAATTAGCTAATTGGCAGGCAATTGTTAATGTTTCCTTGTCTGAACATTTGTGAATTATGCCATAAATTGCGCCACTAACAAACGCATCGCCGCTACCAATTCTTTCAAATAATAATGTCGCTGTTGGCTGACTTTTTTCAAAATTTAGGCTATTTAAGAGGTAGCCCTCAAAGGTATTAATATTTTGAGCTGAAATACTTCTTTTTGTGTGAAACAGATGGCTAAAGCCATACCGCTTTTTCAAGCTTTCCATCCGCTGTTTTATTTCTTTTTCGGTTGCACCCTCACTATCAAATACGTTCTTGTCATCATCAGATAATGCTAAAGGTTCAATCCCAAAGCAGACATCAACAAAGGGTGCAAATTGACTTAACACCGCTTTCGCACGCTTAAAACTCCACATTTTACTGCGATAGTTAAGATCCATACTAATTGTAATATCCTTACTCTGAGCATAGGAGAGTAACCTTGTTAATGTTTTTTGAATCTGTGGATTAATGGCAGCTGTGATGCCACTAAAATGAAACCACGTGACGCCCTCAAAAGCCTGCTCAAAATTCAGCATATCACTAGTAAATTCGGTAAAACTACTCCCTTGTCTATCATAAACTACTTCAGCAGGCCGAATACCAAAACTTCTACTTGCATAATACGTTCCAACTTTTTGCCCAATTATTTTAACGGCATCCATTTCAATTTTCTGCTTGCTAAAATAGTTGAACACACTTTCCCCGACACTATTTGAGGGCACTGCTGATATTATTTTTGTTTGTAGACCCAGACTACTTAATGTTGTTGCAACATTTGCCTCTGACCCGCCATAAAATGATTTTAGCTGGAGACCATCTTCCCACAGCTTCTGCTCCGTGGGTGTAAAACGAATTAAAAATTCGCCAAAAGTTAACACTTTATCTGCCATATTTTTCAGCCTCCTGTTGCATTTTTTTTAATAATTGGGGAATTTTGCTCGGGTTTTCTAGTAGCCCACCACCAATGCCTAGGCAGCTTGCACCTGCTTCGAGCCAACCGCTAAAATTATCCAGCCCCACGCCCCCAGTTACCATAAACTTGATATTGGGGAAGGGGCCCGCCATACTTTTAAGATATGACATTTCCACAGAACTGCCGGGAAATAATTTGACGAGTGACAATTCTCTAACAGCCGCAATCGCAATTTCTGTTGGTGTAAGGCAACCAGGAATATAGAGTATCCCGGCCTGGAGACAATAATCGGCAACAGCCTCATTAATATTGGGTGAAACAATGAAATGAGCACCGCTTTCAATGGCATCTTTGGCCATCTCCACAGTCAAAATTGTTCCCGCACCAATACATAAAGTGGGCGCAAGCCCCTTAATAACCCTTGAGGCATCCTTATTAGTATATGTCATTTCAATGATACGACAACCACCCGCAATGCAAGCACTAATCAACTCCTCTGCCTGTAAAAAATTAGCGCCACGAATTACTGGGATTAGCTTTTTTTTCATTAATAAATTTTGTACTTCTTGTGAGGCTTTACTATTTTTCATCATTATTGTCATCTACTTCAAACTCCCTGCTTGCTATGATTTCTTGGTACCAGTATCCCGATTTCTTGATTTTTCGAGCGCGGTTATTTTCAAGATCAATTTCAACTAACCCATAGCGGTTTTTAAAAGCATTCATTGGTGATACGGTATCAGTAAATGACCAAAGCATATAACCGCGGCAATTTGCACCCTCTTCTACTGCCAAAATTAGCTGATGTAAGTGTTCACTAATAAATTCAATTCGATAATCATCTTCAATAAATCCTTCAACATTACGATATTGTTGTTCATTTTCTATACCCATCCCATTTTCTGTTAAAATCCAGGGCAAGTTACCATATTCATTTTTAAGTCGCATTGCCATGTCATATACTATTTGTGGATAGATTTCCCACCCGCGATGAGGATTCATTTTTTTCCCTGGGAGATCGAAGTTGTCGTAGTAGTACGCTGGATGAAATGGTGTATTAGGGTTCCACATGGTCTGTTTGGCTTGAACGCGCTTGGGGTAGTACAAGTTGATACCAATGATATCAACTGGATTTTCCTTAATTATTTCGAGTTCTTCTTGTGTGTAGTTGAACGCAATTTTATGGTCATCCATTAGCGCAAATATTTCTGGGGGGAAATAGCCTAAAATTGCTGGATCTAAGTACATTTTATTATGGAAGAGGTCATACATTTTTGCAGCATACTGATCATGTGCTGCACTTGATCTAGCGTACGTTTGCTCCGGGTTGAGTACGGTTCCAATTTTAGCATTATTTTTGGCACCATATTTACCCTTGTGGAATACAGCAATTACTTTTGCCGTGGCTAACGCTTTGTTGAAATTCCATTGCATCCATATTTGTGTATCCTGATAAAACGGATAGCGAATCGCATCTAAGTATACACGTGTTTGTACAACACTTGGTTCATTAAAAACAAACCATGTTTTGACTTTCGAACCATATCTTTTAAAAACTTCTTCGGCATATTTAACAAATAATTCAACAACATATTTATCATTCCATGCGCCATACTTTTCAAATAGTACCCGGGGGATTTCATAATGCTCTAAACAGAACATTGGTTCAACACCACTTGCAATAATGCCATCAATAACATCATCAATATAAGCCGCATACTCCTCATCAACAACAATATTTTCATAGTCCGTTAAAAAGCGTGACCAGTTGATTGAACTGCGAAAATGCGTGAGTCCAATTTGCTTCATTGCAGCTATATCTTGCGGGTATTTATGATAAAAATCAGTGGCAATCGCCGGACCATAGCCATTGTGCCAAACATGTTTGCACTCTTTGTACCACATATCTATATAAGAATCCTGACCCTGCTTTTTCTCACTCCAGCCTTCTGTTTGCCATGCTGAAGACGCAGCTCCAATGATAAACTTATTGGGGATTTTCACATTGATTTTAGCCATATTAGGTCCTTCTTTCTTGTCATTAATCTTCTTCTAGTGCGTGTTGACACGCCTGATATAAACCGAGTAAATAAGTTGCACCTAGTGCCCGGTCATACAAGCCATAACCAGGTTTTCCCGTTTCGCCCCAGATCATGCGCCCGTGATCTGGACGCATATAACCTGTGAATCCAATTTCACAATATGCCTGCATAATTGCTACCATATTAAAACTACCTTCTCCATTTGGATGGGCACTTTCATAAAATGATTTCTCACCAATCATTTTTAAATTGCGCATGTGCGCAAAATGAATTCTGTTTGCCTTACCATATTTTCTTACGAGGTGAACTAAATCATTTTTTGGATTACAACCTAAAGAACCCGTGCAAAATGTTAGTCCATGATTTGTACTTGGGTGCAAGGATAAGAGTCTATCAAGTGAGTGTTCATCCACAATAATACGCGGAAGTCCAAAAATATCCCAGGGGGGGTCATCCTGATGCATCGCCATTTTAATGTCAAGTTGATCGGCAATTGGCATAATTTCTGCAATAAAGAATGCCAAGTTATTCCATAGTCCCTGCTTGCCAATAGCCTGATATTGTTCAATTAATTCAGCTATTTCTGCTTTGGTATATGAGCTATTCCACCCTGGAAGATTTAAATTAGTCGTAAATGGGTTGATATTTTCAATATCTTTTTCCAGATATGCAAGTGTTGTTGATCCATCGGCAAGCTGATAGTCAAGTTCTGTTCTCGTCCAATCAAACACTGGCATGAAATTATAGCAAATCACCTTAATTCCGGCTGCTGCTAAATTTTTCATACTTTCAATGTAGTTTTCAATATACCTTTTATAGTCGCCTTTTTGTAATTTAATATCCTCATGCACACTTAGGCTTTCAATAACCGAAAATTCTAATCCGGCCTGTTCAATCATGGTTTTAAGTTCTTTTATTTTAGTAATTGTCCAAATTTCACCTACAGGAATATCATAAATTGCTGATACAATATGCTTCATCCCTGGAATTTGTCTGATATGATCGAGTGGTATTTTATCCTCTACACCATACCACCTAAATGATAATTTCATCTTGACTACTCCTTTTTTCTATTATTATTGTTCTGCTAATTTCTGGGCATCCTTGTATTCAATTTCTGCTGTTTTATTAGCAACTAGTACAAAGGGAAAGTAAATCAACACAGAAGCAAGAATACAGATTATTTGCGTAATAACTGCCCCCATATTTCCATTTGTTGCCATTATTGCACTTAAAATTGGCGGTGTCGTCCATGGAATAATATTTACAGCCACAGCGGCAAATCCCCATACTGTAGCAAAATAACCAATTGTCCCGGTAATTAGCGGCGTGATGATAAAGGGAATCGCCATAATTGGATTTAACATGATTGGCAACCCAAATATCATTGTTTCATTGATATTAAAAATACCAGGCATTAATGATAATTTAGCAACAGCACGATAATCTGACCGCTTAGAGATAACAAAAATGGCAATGATTAAACCAATTGTTACACCCGACCCACCAATACTCATGTACATATCCCAAAAGGGCATTGTAATAACATTTTGGGCACCATCAGCATTAGCAGCAATTGCTGCTAGCAAAATTGGTTCTCTAATTGGCTTAATCATCTGATTACCATGGACACCAATTGCCCAGAATATTTGTGCAACGAACATTAATAGCAATAGTCCAGGTAATCCTTGCATCACTCCTTCTAATGGTTTTTGCACAATTGAATAGATAGCTTCATGCAAATAAATACCTGTTATTGACTTAAAAGCAAAGCCAAATGTAGCTGAGATAAAAATCGTAATAATAACAGGAAATAATGCTGAAAACGATGCAGCAACATTTCCGGGGACAGTATCTGGCATTTTGACTTTAAGAAATTCAAATGTGCTCAGCTTTGAATAAAGTTCCACTGAAACAATCGCCATAATCATCCCCAAAAATAAACTTTTAGCATCCGTAAAATCACGTAAGAGTACATTAACGACCTGGTGTGGCTCTTTATCAATAACCATTGTCACCGTAGTTGGCACCACTGAAATAAAGCAGACCAATGCCAAAAATCCGGTTAAATAGCCATTTTGTCCATTAACTCGCCCTAACTCCGCACCGATGAAGAAAATCGCACCAACAGTCATAAAATTAAGCGTTGCATACTGAATCGATGCAGCAATTGGCTGCCACTGCGCTAAAAATGAGAACAGCTCAAATTGAGCAAGCCCTGTTGTAGGATCCATGATTACACTTTTAGTTAAGACCCCAAAAGATCCCGCAATAATAATTGGCATCAATGTTGTAAAAGCAAACTTAATTGCTGATATGTACTTCTGGCTACTAACAACGTGGGCAACCCTACCTAGTGTAATCGACATTTTTTCCATAAAGCTCATAAAACTAACTCCTTTTTCATTTCCAGATTACTGGAAGATTATTTGTTTTGGGTTCGTATCTAATATTACGCTTTTTCTCAACTTTTGTAAGCCTTTTCCTTAAAAAAAGCCCACTTCCTAAGTTGGTTATTATGATACGCAAACCACTTGCTATAGTGGGTTATATTATGAATATTTTCTGCTAATATGATGTTCTATCCTTGCTAAAACCGTGTATAATACTATGTAGTCAAACTCCTTAGAGAAAGGAAAATCGAAAATGAAGAAACTCGACACACCACTTAAAAAAATAGATGAAAAAGAGGCAAACACAAATAACTTTATTGTTGTTACTATGGTAATTGCGCTATTTTTTGTTGGCCTTTACCAAGGGAGAACGCCTTTTTTTGTTGCTTATATTGTCTGGGCATTCTTAGCAGTTATTATTCTAGTTACCTGCTATTACTTCTTCTTCATCAAACCCGAGTACACCAAGAAAATATTTTTTTACTCTGATTTTTTAGAGATTATCGAAGGCAATATGCAGCAGAAAATTCCTTATGCTACAATCACAGATGTTAAAATTGGGCGCAGGAAAATGACGCTTGTTCGACCTAAATATCTTATTTTTATTTATGTTAAACAGGGAACACCTCTAGAAATTCGCGCCTTAAGCATTAATATGAATACAGTATCTGAGCTTAAGAAGATTATCGGGCTGCCTAATAGATGAGAAAAGACTTTACATTAATAGTCATTTTTGCTATTATTAATTTATAAGATTATATTCATGGAAAAGTGAAAAGGAAGTGTTGGTAGCACTTCCTTTTCTTTGTGGTTGAATTATTTCTTTTTCGTTTGTTTCTGAGCACAGTTTCGACAATTACATCTACTTCTTCTTGTTGTCTTAATGATAATAAATGTAAATACTAAAATTCCTAAGATCACATCCATGGTTTCACCTCCCATTTGGGCAAAGTGAATTCTCCCGATTTAATTCCACCACTTTCTCATTATAGCCAGAACTT
>JBOFTV010000077.1:0-3871 GCA_051652245.1 Culicoidibacterales bacterium
AA
Organism: Culicoidibacterales bacterium; assembly: GCA_051652245.1. Taxonomy (GTDB): domain Bacteria; phylum Bacillota_I; class Bacilli_A; order Culicoidibacterales; family Culicoidibacteraceae; genus BHER01. The sequence goes on from JBOFTV010000077.1 coordinate 3, forward strand.
AACTCCCTTCATAGTAAGTTTTAGCGAACACTATTGTAACAGAGTTTTCTATCTTTTTCTATAAAAAGATTTAAAAATATGAATATATGAATAAAATGAAAAAGTAGGTCAAAAAGTTCGATTTTTGACACTACCAATAAATCAAGGAGGAATTTTTATTAAAATAGGAAAAGTTACATTTGGAGAAATTAGTATTTTAACCTTGTTATTCATTGTCTTTACAGTAGCATGCCTCCCTTTTTCAACTGAAGGGGTCGAGGGGCTAAGTAAGCTACTTTATTCACGAGATGCGTTAATTACCGATTATATCAAAGTTGGTGGTTTGACCAATAGTTTAATCAATGTTGTCCTTGTGATGACCTTTACACTAACAATTAAAAAGATGAACAAGATTGAAACAAATGGCTTTATAATAGCTGGACTAATGACGACGCTTGGGTTTGCTTTTTTTGGGAAGAATATTTACAATATCCTCCCAATTTATCTAGGTGTATATGCTTTTTCAAGGTATAATCACAAACCATTTAAGCAGTTTTTTGGAATTACATTGTTTGCAACGGGGCTTGCACCTCTTGTAACAGTCGGCTTAAATTATGGTGTGATGGGTTTTTTGTTAGGTATTGTATTAGCAACAGTCTATGGCTTTTTGGTAGTACCTCTTGCCAGTCACATTATTAGGTTTCATAATGGATATGTACTCTATAATGTGGGGTTTACCGGGGGAATTATAGCAATGCTCTTAACGGGCGTGCTTAGAACAAGTGGGTTTGACATGCAGGTGGTTGTTAATGTTAATACAGATCAAGGAATTCACTACACCTTGCTTGCAATGTTACTATTTGTTTCAAGCTATTTCTTAATTTATGGCTTGATTTTAAAGCCATTTAATTGGACTGAATATAAACGCTTGATGACATTTAGTGGGCGGGCAATAACCGACTTTTATAAGATATTTGGTCGTCCACTAACCTTAGTCAATATGGGCATTGTTGGGTTTATGATGACGGTCTTAGTTAGTTTTACAACAATTCCTTTAAATGGAGCAACATTTGGTGCTATTTTAAGTGTAATCGGCTTTTCAGCATTTGGGAAGCATCCGAAAAATATTGTCCCTGTCATTTTAGGTGCAATATTAATGTTACTTATTGGTCGAGTAGAGATGAGCCCATCGGTTGTTTTGACACTCGTATTTGTTACAGGTCTTGCACCAATAGCCGGAGAATTCGGTATAATAGCCGGAATGGTAGCCGGGATACTACACTTCAGTTTAGTTGCTTATACAGCGGAATGGCAAGGCGGCGCAAATTTATATAATAATGGATTTGCCGGTGGATTTGTTGCTGGGATAATGAGCAGTATACTTGATAGTACATGGAAAAGGAAGCATAAGCATGATTAATGAAAAGAAGAAAATCGGAAAAATGATTGATGAATTGACAACATTCTTCCTTAAAAAGGGTCACTGGGATTTGCGTATTGACATAAAATATACAAAAACAGAAACAACGCTTAGCATAACTGTCCCAAATTTATCAGTAGAAGAAGGACGCTTAATCAAAGAGTGTTTCTCCCAGAAAAGAGATTGTACAATGGAAGAATATGGTTGGGAATTAATGGGTGAAAGTGAAACATCGTCAGAATTAAACCTTCTAGGCATGTGCATAGATAGTTTTACAATGATTGATGCGGGAAATGATAAAACCGCTATTGAAATTTTACGAAAACATGATTAACTAACACAATAAAAAGAGAGCTTATTTTATTAAGCTCTCAGACAAAAGGTGTGCCTGAGAGAGGGTGCGCCTTTTGTTGTATTAAAAATTGAGAATGGAAAGGTAACGATAGTTGTACCGTTATCGTGATTCATAGGCATAGTGTTTTTCAATGTATGTGAATATGAGGACAATGATTCCACTAAACAAAAGATAAAGAATAAAGGCGTAGAAAAATGGCAGAATTGTAACATCACGAATAACAATTTCTTTGGCATTACGTAACATATCAGCCATCCCAATTGTCGAAACAATTGCTGTATCCTTGACAAGATTTAAGGCCTCACTAGATAATACACCAATACTCTGGCGAATTGCTTGGGGGAGCAGGACGTGAGCGAAGATGACATTTTTTTTCATACCCAGGGCCAACCCCGCTTCGACTTGATCAATACCTGATTTAAAGAAAGCATCTTTAAATATGACAATAAAGTAGGCGGTATAGTTTAGTGTAAACGCAATAATTCCAGCTGTGATAGCATCAAATGTTATACCAATAAGCGACATACCATAATAAATAAAGAATACTTGAAGTAATAACGGTGATCCACGCATAATCCACGTATAGATATCAATTAAGCGACCAACAGGCTTAGGGCTAATCCAAGAAATGTAGACAAAAATTAAAGAAAGCGGTAAGGAAAGCAGTAAAACACTGCCCCAGAGAACTAATGTTATCTGCATACCTTCTAAAATGTAGAGCATGTGGTAAATTGGCATTATAGCGTTCCTCCAAACCATTTCTGATAGATTTTATCATATGTGCCATCAGTACGTAGCTGCTCAATTGCGCTATCAATTTTAGCAATTAAGGCATCATCATCTTTTCGCGCACCAATTCCCATATCTTCTTTGGCAAAAGATTCATTCACTTTTTTGTACCCTGGCTGCTGAGAAGTGTAGTAATCACCAACCATACTATCTAAGATAACAGCATCAACACGACCTGCTTTTAAATCAAGCATTGCTTGCGTATTATCTTGATATTTTGTAATGGTTTTAACAGATTTTGAAATTGGATCGGCATCAAATGCTGTTTGGGCCGAACTACCTAGTTGAATCCCAATTAGTTTATTAGCTAAATCGGCTTTGGTTAGAATAGGTGATTTGTCCGTTGTGTAAATTGTTTGATTACCAACAAAATATGGTTTACTAATGGCCATTTCTGCTTGTCGTTTTGGTGTGATACTCATACCATTCCAAATTAAGTCGATTTTCTTACTTGTTAGTTCAAGTGTAGCACTATCCCAATTAATTGATTTAAACGCAAATGTGATACCTAAGTTTTCGCCAACAGCCTTAGCTAACTCAATATCAAATCCCGTATACTCTCCTTGAGCATCTTTAAACCCCATCGGGGCAAAAGTATCATCTAAGCCAATAATATAAGAGGTTCCTTCACTTGTTTTGGCTGTCTTAGCGCAACTAGCAAGAAGTCCTCCAGCTAATAAAATGACACTAAACAGATATAATAATTTCTTCATAATAATTTCTCCTTAAATTTTATTTTAACAGACTAAGCTGCTTTAAAAAAAGAATCGAAGATATACTCTTCGATTCAGGCAATGGAAAATAGCTAAACACTACATTCAATTATCATCTCATCACTTGCTAAAGTATACCTTAAAATGCTTACACAAATAGGGTATACTCTTTAAAACAAGTAACCCTTTAACTAGTGATGATGATGAACTAAATTAAGTTTAAACATTTAAGCTACCTCCCAAATCAGTTTGATTTTATAATTAATATTATACACGAATTACACAAAGGGTCAAGATTTTTTTTAAAAAAAGATAATCTTTGAGGAAGTCGGAGAATAATTTGGTATACTAGAATTAACGTTAAAAATAAAGGAGTAGATTATAAATGGAACATATTAGCCTAAGTGAGTTAAAGATGCTAGCAAATCCAGTAATCATTGATGTTAGAGAGCCCCATGAATATCAAACTTATGCAATGGAAACGGCAATAAACATTCCCATGGGGCAAATCTTAATGAAGCCCCAAGATTATCTAACAAAAGAGCAACAATACTTTATTGTCTGTCAGCATGCGGTTAGAAGTCAGCGCGTTTGTTTAGAATTAGAAAATGCT
>JBOFTV010000078.1:0-9976 GCA_051652245.1 Culicoidibacterales bacterium
TATAGATATAAAGCATCAATTAGCTTCGCTATTGGTCTGCTTTTTGATAACCTAATATATCTATTAGCCGCCAGTAAACTTGCAGCTAGGGTAAGAAGAATGTTATCTCAACTCTCGTCTGTTGTTGTAGCGATTAAGCCAAATCGATCTATTATTAGACGAACACAGTGTCGAAAATGCCCGTACACTCAAAACCGAAAATCTGCAATGTAATTCAATAATATCATGTATGCCCTTTTTTCATCATGCCCTTTTTTATTCTGCTAGTATTATTCTACCACGTTATGGAAGAATATTGGAATTATTTTTGTGATTAGGTAGGTAGTATTCCTATTTTTGCGATTTTTAGGCTTAACTTACGAACATTGGCTGACCAGTTACCAATAAATAAATATAAAAAAACGTTGATAAATCAACGTCAAATTTCAATATGGCGGAACAGGAGGGATTCGAACCCTCGCACCGGTCACCCAGCCTACACCCTTAGCAGGGGCGCCCCTTGAGCCACTTGGGTACTGTCCCGTTTGTAAATTAATTGGTGGAGCCTAGCGGGATCGAACCGCTGACCTCCTGCGTGCAAGGCAGGCGCTCTCCCAGCTGAGCTAAGGCCCCAACTTTTTACAACAATATCATTATATCACAAGCACAAAAACAATTCAATATCTTTTGAAAAAAAGACACTTTTTTTACTAACTACCACGAAAAATTAAAAATACTTGTCCTTGCCCAAAAGATAAAAGCGCACCACTCCAATCCTTTAAACAAATAACAAGCATTTTTCTTTCAAAAAATTATAATAGTTTGAAGTATCGCCCTCACTATTTCTCGAGCAATTTATTCATCCCATTTATAACCATAACCTCGAATCGTATTAATTGCCGTTAAGCCCATTTTCTTTCTTAGTAACTTAATATGAACATCAACAACACGAACATCGACTTCTTCAAATCGCCGATCCCAAAGCTTCTCGATGAATTCTTCACGCTTAATTGCACGTCCAGATTCTCCTAGTAGCATATATAATATTCCAAATTCCTTCGTTGTCAAGCTGACATCTTCACCGTTTTGCTCAACTTTTCGACCTTTTACCCAGAGGGTAAGATTTTCTTTTTCTGATTTCATCATCTCTTTAGGTTTTGGTTCTTTTTCACTAGCATACGCTGCTAAAAGAACGTCAATATACTTTATCAAAACCTCCTGATCAATGCTTTTTTTCAAGTATCGATCAATACCATTTCCAATTGCTAAGATCTCTGTTTCGACTGTTGGCTGATCCGTAAGGATCATTGTTTTTGTCTTGGGGCTTACTTTTTTAACAAATGATAGTAATCGATTCCCATCCATTATATCCATCATTAAAGCTGAAATAACTAGGTTATATTGCTTTAAACCGACATATTCAACACCAGTAAGTGCATCATTTGTGTCATCTACCGTATAACCTGCTTTTAGTAATGCATTCTTTAAATTAGCTCTATATTCTTCGTTATCTTCTACCAATAATATCTCTACCATATAACTCGAACTCCTCCCAATAAAAATAAAAATCACGTTAGTTAAAAATTATTACGCCTTTTTCATTCTAACCTATATTATACCAAAAATAGATGATTGTTACAAACCTAATAACACCTTAAACCCTAAAACATCGTCAAAAACGGGCATTATTCACTATATTTTATAAAAATAGATGTAAAAAGGACTAACACTATTTTACATCATCCCTGGCATGCCTCCTCCAAGCGGATTCCCCCCTGTACTTTCATCACTAGAAATCTCTGTTACCGCTGCCTCTGTTGTTAGAAAAACAGCTGAAATACTCACAGCATTTTGCAAAGCACTTCTAACAACTTTAGTTGGATCAACAATCCCCGATTCAACCATATGCTTCCACTCACCTGTTGCTGCATCAAAGCCATATCCTGGTTTTTCAGACTTCAGCCGTTGCGCAATTACAGCACCCTCATAACCGGCATTCTCCGCTATCTGTCTTAAAGGAGCTTCCAAAGCATGAAGTACAATTTTGACACCAGTTAACACATCGCCACTTGCCTCGATTTCTGCCACTTTTTTTGCAGCATACATCAGCGCCGTTCCGCCACCTGCAACAATACCTTCTTCAACAGCAGCACGCGTTGAATTCAATGCATCTTCAATTCTTAATTTACGCTCTTTTAACTCCGTTTCCGTTGCCGCTCCCACTTTTATTACAGCAACACCACCAGTCAACTTAGCCAACCGCTCCTGTAGTTTTTCCCGCTCAAATTCTGATACCGTTTCACTCAAATACTTTTTAACTTGATCCGCTCGCTCATTAATTTTCACCAAATCACCATTACCACTAACAATCGTCGTCGTATCCTTCGTAATAATTACTTTCCCCGCTCTTCCTAACATCGCTAATTCGGTTTGTTTCAATTCATAACCTAGCTCCTCGGTTAAGAAAACACCACCAGTCAACACAGCAATATCCGCCATCATATCCTTACGTCGATCCCCAAATCCTGGTGCCTTAACTGCTGTAACATTAAGTGTTCCACGTAATTTATTAACAACAAGCGTCGACAACGCCTGCCCTTCAATATCCTCCGCAATAATAACTAATGGCTTACTCGTTTTCATAACCTGCTCTAAAACTGGTAAAATATCTTCAATATGCGAAATTTTCTTATCCGTTATTAAAATATATGGACTTTCCAATTCTGCTACCATTCTTTGATGATCAGTTACCATATACATCGACAAATAACCACGATCAAAGAGCATCCCTTCAACCACCTCTAATTCCGTTGTAAACCCCTTAGACTCTTCCAATGTAATAACACCATCATTGCCCACACGCTCCATCGCATCAGCAATTAGTTCACCAATTTGCGTGTCACCCGAAGAAATTGCCGCAACTGACGCAATTCCACTTTTATCCTCCACCAATTCAGAAATCACCTTTAGCTCCTCCACGGCAACACGCGTTGCCAACTCCATCCCTTTACGAATGCCAATTGGATTTGCCCCAGCTGTAACATTTTTAATGCCCTCACGAATCAAAGCTTGGGCCAAAACAGTTGCTGATGTTGTACCATCTCCCGCAACATCATTAGTCTTCGATGCCACCTCAGCTACAAGCTTTGCCCCCATATTTTCAAACTTATCTGCTAATTCAATCTCCTTAGCAATCGTCACACCATCATTTGTAATCAATGGTGAACCAAATGTTTTCTCCAAAATAACATTGCGCCCCTTAGGACCAAGCGTAACTTTCACAGCATTTGCTAGCGTATCAACACCTTGCAACATCTTTTGTCTTGCCTCATTACCAAATAATACCTCTTTTGCCATCTAAAATCATCCTTTCCTATTCAATTATGCCTAAAATATCTTCTTCTCTAACAATAATATATTCAACGCCGTCAATTTTAGCATCGGTTCCTGCAAACTTGCTAAACAAAACCTTGTTCCCAACTTTTACAAACAGCTCAGTTACCTTCCCTGAATCAAGAACGCGACCAGTTCCCACTGCAACCACAGTTGCAATATTCGCCTTCTCATTAACATTACTAGTCAAAACCAACCCACTCGCTGTTGTACTCTCAGCGTTATTAGCCTGTAAAACTACTCTATCATACAAAGGCTTAATCATAAATAACCATCCCTATCATAATTTATTTAGCACTCACTATTTATAAGTGCTAAATAAATTATACCAAACTCCCCCCCATAGCACAACCCTTTAGAAAAAAAAGAGCCAATCTAACACAATCAGCTCCCCTTAATTACCCCTTTGCAATCTTTTTAACAATCTCAATGACAACTTTCGTTGCAAGCTCCATCGCCTCCACCGCAATATACTCATATTTCCCATGAGCATTATGCCATCCAGCAAAAATATTAGGGCATGGCAAACCCATATATGAAAGCATTGCCCCATCAGTACCTCCACGAAATGGCTCCAATATCGGTCTAATTCCCAAAGTCTCCATTGCCGCAATCGCAATTTCAACAATCTCAAAAACCGGCATAATCTTATCCTTCATATTATAATAAGTATCCTCAATCACAAAATCAAACGCTGCATCCGGATACTTCATTTGCAGCGCTCCCAACACCTGTTCCACATACCGCTTCTTCTCCGTAAAAAGGACCCTATCATGGTCGCGGATAACGTAATATGCCTCCGCTGCCTCAACACTACCAGCGATTCGACAAAGATGGTAAAACCCTTCCCTCCCGGCAGTATCAACCGGTGTCTGCACAGCTGGCAAACAATTATCAAACTCCACGATCAACTTCAGCGCATTAATCATTTTTTTATAGCCATTACTGGGATGAACATTGCGCCCCCTCACCTTCAGTAACAGCGAAGCCGCATTAAAATTCTCGTACTGCAACTCACCAATATACTCACTATCTAGCGTGTAAGCAAAATCAGCACCAAAAAGGGGCACATCCATATATCGCACACCCAACCCAACCTCTTCATCGGGCGTAAAAGCAACACAAATATCACCATGCTCAACTTCCGGATGTGCCAAGAAATAATCCAAAGCCGACATAATCTCCGCAATTCCGGCTTTATCATCTGCTCCAAGTAAAGTTGTCCCATCCGTTGTAATCAATCGCTTGCCCTTATACTGTAATAAACTAGGCGAAAAAGAAGGTGATAAGACAATATTCTTCTCCTTGTTAAGCACAATATCACCACCATCATACGCCTCAATAATTTGTGGACTAACATCTTTACCACTACACTCCGGTGATGTATCCAAATGGGCAATAAACCCTACAGCAGGCAACTTTTTACTACTATTGCTTGGTAATTTCCCCATCACAAAACAATTATCTGTAAGTTGCGCCTCCAGCCCCATTTCCACTAACTCACCTAACAAAATTGCTGCTAGCTCATATTGCTCTGCCGTACTTGGAAAGTTAATTTGCCCCATCTTTGAAGCCGTATTAATTTTAACATACGACAAAAATCGCTCTTCTACTGTCTTCATAACTACTTATCCCCCCATAATTATTAAGCTAAATCAACCGAAAGCTGAACAATTGCCAAAACAACTTCAACAGCCGCTTCCATCGACTCAACAACAACATACTCAAACCGACCATGTGCATTGTGCCCCCCCGCAAACAAATTAGGACATGGTAAACCCATATATGAAAGATTTGAACCATCCGTCCCACCACGAATCGGCGTAATTATTGGTGTAATTCCCACACTTTCCATTGCTTTTTGGGCCAAATCAATAATATGAAAAACGGGCTCAATTTGCCGCTTCATATTTAAATAGGTATCACTAACCTCTAACGAAATCTTAGCAATTGGATACGCCTCCTCCAGTTGCGCAACTATTGCATGAGCGTATCGTTTTTTTTCAGCATATAGTTCATCGCTGTGGTCGCGAATTATATAATTTGCCGTTGCTAACTCAACCCCACCCGTAAAATCAGTTAAATGATAAAAGCCCTCATAACCAGCCGTATATTCAGGTCGCTCAAATTTAGGCAACGCATTATGAAAAGCAATTGCAACTTCTGCAGCATTAACCATCTTCCCCTTTGAATCACCCGGATGCACCATCCGACCATGCACCACCAATTTCATTGCCGCAGCATTAAAATTTTCATATTCCATACAACCAATTGCTCCACCATCCAAAGTATAAGCAAACGCTGCCCCAAATTTTTCAACATCAAATTTAACAACCCCACGACCAATTTCTTCATCTGGATTAAAACCAATGCAAATATCGCCATGCTCAATTTCTGGATGATTCACCAAATACTCAACAGCCGCCATTATCTCCGCAATACCCGCCTTATCATCAGCGCCTAATAATGTCGTCCCATCCGTCGTAATCAGTGTTTTACCAACATAGTCCAACAAACTTGGAAAATCAACCGGAGAAAGCATATTCTCATCATTTAACCGAATATCACCACCATCATAATCCCTAACAACCTGAGGCTTAACATTTTCGCCCAAAAAATCAGGGGACGTATCCATATGAGCCATAAACCCAATAGCGGGAATTTGTTTACGCGAATTGCTCACAAGCTTAGCCATCACATAGCCAAACTCATCCATCGTTGCATTCAAAATTCCTAAGCCATGCAGCTCAGCAAGCAACATCCGCGCTAAATCAAATTGAATCACTGTACTAGGCGTCGCCATATTACTAGCATCCGACACCGTATTAACCTTAACATACCTCATAAACCGACTTTCAACCCGCTCCATTACTATCCCTCTTTCACTTCTTAATTATTTTTATCATTATATCATAATTTCTTCCCATTTCAAAAAAAAAAGAGGATACACCTCTTCTTCCCAAAGTTAACCATTTTTCTGGTCAACTAAATACATTAATGTTTGTAATCTACTTGCTAAATCAATATGCTCAACAATTACATCTTCTGGGGCATCAATTCTATTAGAAGAAAAGTTTAAAATTCCTTTTATCCCTAATTTAACCAAGCGATCAGCAACAATTTGTGCTTGATCAGAAGGCACTGCTAAGATAGCAGAATTAATATTCTCACCAATATTATTTTCAAGATCGTCAATATTTTGAATTTTGACATCGCCAATTTCATTGCCAATTCTTGTTGGATCATTATCATAACATTCAGTAATATAAATGTTATTCCCTTTGATATAGTTATAATTAAATAAAGCTATTCCCAAATTCCCAGCACCAATTAAAATAATTTTTCGTGGTTGCTGTAAACCAAGACATCTCTGTAATTCTGAAACAACTTTATCAACATTATAGCCCACACGCTGTTTCCCTAATTCACCAATATAAGAAAAATCACGGCGAATAGTTGTAGCCTCAATTTTAATAACCTTCTCTAAATCAAAAGAATTGATTACAACTAATCCCTTTTCCTGTAATTTTAAAAACTGGCGATAGTATTCTGGCAGTCTCCTGGCAGTTGCCTTTGGTAATATTTTTCTCATTCTTTCACCTCATTATATTTCTTGAAAAATTCTGCAATCGTTAAATTTGGACTGCAATCAATTAAATTTTGTTTTGATATGCTCAGTGGAGGCAAATAATTGGCAATAGCGCCAATCATTGCAGCATTATCACCACAGTATTCTATTTTTGGTATTAAGTACTTCAGCGATTTGTAGTCCGCTGAAATTTCTACAAAACGCTGCCGTAACTGACTGTTTGCGCTCACTCCACCACAGAGTACAACAGTTTTTACATTGAATTCCTCAACTGCTTGAATAAGTTTATTAGACAACTCATCAATGACTGTTTTCTGAAAACTATGTGCTAAATTAATTTTATCGGATTCTGTTAGCATACCTTTTCGAATCTCATTTACAACAGCAGATTTCAATCCACTAAAACTAAATGCGTATCGCTCATCCATTTTTGGTTTTTTAAATATATATGTTCGCTCTCCTTGTTGTGCCATTTTGTCAATAATAGGTCCACCCGGGTAAGGCAAAGACAACTGCTTAGCAATTTTATCGTAGACTTCGCCTACTGCATCATCCCGTGTCTTCCCGATTACTACATGGTTAGTATACGTCTTACTAATAATAAGCTCAGTATGTCCCCCTGAAACGACTAAGCTTAAAATTGGAAACGTAACCTCCTCAGACAAATTGGCTGAAAAAATATGTCCTAAAATGTGATGTACCGGTATTAATGGCACTCCTAGAATTGATGCAATCGTCTTTCCAGCGTTAATTCCTACAAGCAAGGAACCACTCAAACCAGGACCAACAGTTACCGCAACTGCCTGTGGCACTAACTCTTGCGCATCTAAAAAGCACTTCACCTTTTCAACCACATAACTAAAATACCGAACATGTTCCCTGCTGGCTAATTCTGGAACAACCCCTCCGTATTTTGCATGTGTTTGAATTTGCGTAAAAGTCTCCATAAACAAAACTTCCACTCCATTTTTAATAATTGCCATACTAAATTCATCACAACTACTTTCAATTGCCAAAACAATCATATCGACACTCCTTTTTTTAAAAAAAATACATCTCTAAAAATAGAGCAAACATAATCAAAATATAGCACTTTCCAGTAATAAAGAAAAACTCAAATTTCATAAATCCATGATGTTATCTCCCAACTCTAATTGTACTAAAAAAAGCATACTATTACTATCTTTTTTGTAAGAAAGAAAGCATTTTATCAGGCTTTTTTTAAGAGAAACGAAAATGAACTGTGTTAGCCTTCTATTTTAATATATTTTCGAAAAATAATTGCTTTTTCTTGAGGATTGGTATAATAGTTTTTTCTTTCTCCCATTATATCAAAACCAAGATTTTTGTACAAAGATATTGCTCCTTTATTTGAGGCACGAACCTCTAAAATAACCTCACTAACTTTAACTTCTTCAGCATAATCAAATAATTCCTCAAAAAGTGATTTAGCAATCCCCATTCTCCTACTTTCGGGTGAAATCACAACCTTAAAAACTTCTATAAATCCATCAATAAAACTTATTTTACATAGTATGTAACCGCTAATTAATGCTCCCGACTTCCTAATAAAAACCCGCGACATCTCACAGGCAAAAAATGCTAACAGCTGGTTTTCACTATATGCCTCAGCACCAAACACTTCTACTTCTAAATCAATAATTGCTTTTTTGACACCATTTCCCAATTCAATCATCCAATATTAACACCTTCCAAATAATAAGGCTCAAATGTATGAATATTATGAACTTGCCGACTTAATTCATACCAAATATCATAAGCTAGTTGCACATTATATCTTCCTTGTAAAACTTCACTTTTAGAAGCCATAGCTCCATTACAGAAAATATCAGTAAATGGAAGCGCCTCTAAATCCTTTTGAGCAATTAGCATATCGGGAAAGTCTACACCTTTCCCCATTTTAAAACGAGCGTAATACTTACCTTTTCGCGCCAATACTAAGCATAAATAGTCAGCCCCTACATTTTGCTTATCTTGCAGCGACATTTTCCGATAAATAGCTAATATAGACACCCAATAAACCTTAATAGTAGGGAGCATCACAGCAATTGTTTTAGCAATTGTAACCGCAATTCTTGTGCCCGTATAGGATCCGGGTCCGCTAGCAATATAAAGTGCCCCTAAGCTTGCAATAGATAGCCCATTACGCTCAAGTAACTTAACAATTCCATCAAAGAAAATCTCTGATGGTCTCATCCCTTCAAAATATGACTGTTCCAATTCATCAATGACACAACATTTCCCCTCAATTACCTCAGCAAGCGTTAATACTAGGGGCAATGTTGCACTTTTTAAAAACAATATTTTCATTAATAAGCCACTCCTCAATTTTTTGTAAAGCCACAGCATTTGTATCAAAATAAATATTTCGATAAGCTGCATCATCTGTATATTCAATGGTAATCGCTAAATATTCACGTTCTGCAAAAACTTCCGGATGCAAGTTTGACCACTCAAAAATAGATAAACTTGGTTCTTCATCCAAAGATTCAATAATCCAGTCATAATCCCCTGTAGATACTCGATATAAATCAAAATGCAATAGTTTGACTTCACCATAATCATAAATATTAACCAAGCTATATGTTGGACTAGAAAATTCAGCCTTAGGTACAAACAATGTACAAATAAATCTCGAAAGAGTCGTTTTTCCGGCACCAACTTCACCATTCAGTCGTAAGATATCAGGTAAATCACTTCTATTCTCATAGATAAACAGCGCCACTTTAGCAAGTAAATCCTCACTGCTTCTTTTAATCATCAGCACAACAAGCCCTCCAAAAATAAAATTATCCCCTACATTATATCATAAAAAAAGTCAAAAGCCACTTCATAAGATAAAAAGCTCCCAACTCACATAAAAAGACAAAAAAAAAGGATAGAAAACCTGGCAACGTCATCATCTCGCAAGCACAAAGCTTACTACCATCAGCGCTAAAGAGCTTAACTTCCGTGTTCGGTATGGGAACGGGTGTAGCCTCTTTGCCATTGTCA
>JBOFTV010000079.1:0-20996 GCA_051652245.1 Culicoidibacterales bacterium
ATTCATTTTTAGTTAGCAAAATTATTTGCTGATTAGCTCTTAATTGCATCTTTTCACTATCTAAATAAAGTGCTTTAAATTGATAGCTGGTTGGTTTATCCTCTTGGTAGTTATGATTTCGGCGCAGGAGGGCTTGAATTTTAGCCGACACTACGGCGATTTCAAAGGGTTTACTAATGAAATCATCTGCCCCCATATTCATTGCCATAATCATATTAGCGGGTTCATCTGCTGATGAAATAAAAATAATTGGCGTTGTTACCACGTCTCTAATTTTCTGACACCAGTAGTAGCCGTTATAACATGGCAAGCTGATATCAAGTAAGATTAAATCCGGTTTAAATGCTGTTATTTCTCCGAGGATATTTTGAAAATCACTTGCGATTTTAGTCGTAAAGCCCCATGTTGTTAGATGCTCTTGGAGAATTTTAGCAATTATTGGTTCATCTTCGACAATGAATATTTTGTAAGTTCTAGCCACGCCACCACTCCTTTGTTTGTGTTAATTATAGCATACTTCGATTTTTTTATAAACATTGACCCTATTTTTACTAACTTCTTACATCCCAAGTAAGCATTATAAGTCACTCTAAACTTACTTACAGAAATAAAAACATTATAACGATAGCCTGTTTAGATGTGATATAATAGAAGTAATAATAAATGAGAGGGAGGGTACAAGCAGTGGAACAATTAGATTATGCTCGTGGGGCTTCACCACTTTACCTACAGATAAAAGCATATATTCGTAAAAGCATTATCGAGGGAATTCATCCTTATGGAACCCTCATTCATACCGAACCAGTGTATGAAAAGATGTTTGGTGTTAGTCGGATAACTGTTAGGCAGGCGATAAATGAGTTACAAGCTGAAGGTTTTGTTAAGCGGATTCGCGGGCGGGGTACAGAAGTTATATATACTGATAAAATTGAAGAAAGCCTTACACGAATTCAAAGTTTTACTGCTGAAATGAATGCCCTTGGACTTAAACCGGGAACAAAATCAGTCACAGTAATTGAACAAAAACCAACAGCAAAAGTAAAGGAAATACTTCAACTAGATGATGATGCCAATATTTTAAAGCTTGAACGTATTAGAACTGTTGATGGCAAACCAATTGTCGTGTTTGAAACCTGCATTGAAGCACTGCCATGCCTCCCCCGAAATAGTATCGCTTATTCAAAATCGCTCTATGAAGTGATTGAACAAACAACTCGGCGGCAGGTTAAACGCGTGAAAGAAAGTTTTGAGGCACTCGTTGCAAGTGAGAGCTTAGCCCAAAAGTTAGATATGAAAAAAGGTGAGCCAATTTTATTGCGCACCCGGGTATCTTTTGATGCAACAAATAAACCAATTGAATTTACGATAAGTTTTTACAAGGGGACGGGCTATAAATATGCGATTGAAATTAGCGAATAATCATCGAATATGCAGCATCCTTGGTTGGTATGCTGCTGGATTTTTAAGGGGTGACCGCCCCTTTTTTTATTGTCATTAATTTTTGTTGCTTATTGAGGCTTTCTTTGATTATCATGAAAATACTGCGCCCCGTTAGATGAATAATCCAACGGGGGGCAGTATTTTATAGTAGCGATTTTGTTTCCTATTTTACAAATGCTTGTAAAACCATTACCATTTTATTGTGACTCATCCCCGTTGGTTTCATCGTGTAAATGTTAACATTTGCGGGTATAATAAATGTCTCGGCATAGTGAATAATAAATGGCTTAAAATCATTTGTTGGACTTTCCACTGTAATTTCTTCACCTTCGATTAGGTTTAACATCTGAACAGTGCCATTAGTTTCAAATGTTGCTCTTTGCGTAAAACGATAGCGGTGCGTACCAATATATTCGAGTTCGTGGAGCCCCGTTTTCTCAGCTTTAAAATTTGTTGTTTCTTCTAGTACTTCAAATTGATTGACTAGTTCATTTTCAACAAATGTTGTATCATAATCATAGTTTAGAACGGCTTTTCCTTCTTCAAGGTGGATTGGTCGCGAAATTCCATCTAGTCCAACGCGATCCCAATCCCATAGCTTAAAGGTGAAAATGTATGCTGATGCACTTATTTCTAGCACCATCGTACCTGATCCCGAACAGTGAATTGTCCCTGGTGGAATTAAGAAGTGATCATGGGGTTTTGTTGTAATCATATTCACATATTTTTCCGCGGGGAAACTTATTTCACCGCGGGCGGCTTTTTCTAAGTCACGTTCCATTTTGGCGGCATCAACATCATTTTTTACACCTAAGTATATTACTGCGCCCGGTTCGGCATCGAGGAGGTAATAGCTTTCCTCTTGCGTATATGGCATTCCATATTCTTGGCGGATGAAATCGGCTGTTGGATGTACTTGGAGACTTAAATTTTGGCCGCCCCCCATTGTATCAAGAAAATCAAAACGGATGGGGAACTCTGCTCCAAAGCGCGCATATACTTTCTTGCCAAGCAATAATTGTGGTTTATAAAGGACTACATTAATGCTTGGCATTTCAAATATTTGGTCCCCAAATCCAAGTAAGAGACTATTTTCTTCGGGTACGCCATCAAAACTCCATGCATAATTAGGTTTTGTTCGATCCAGATCACAGACAGATTTCATCCACTGTCCCCCCCACACACCGGGATCAAAGTAGGGAACGACGCGAAATGGCTGTTCTACTACTTGTGACATTGCAGCCATAAATGCCGCTTTTGTAATCATTTTAGGTTTATTTGCTGTGTTGGTATCTAACCAAAAATCAACTTCGTCGTAGAGACTTTTCTTATGTTTATCAGCAACACGCCATTCAATAAAAAAACCTCTTTTATACTTACGTAAAAAGTCTTCATCAGCATTTGTTTGCCGAAAATTAGCAAGCCCGTTTCGATATCTCAATTGGATTTCCCATCGTGCTAAATCAGCATAAATGAGGACATCACCTTTTGTAATTATACTTGCTCCAACACCATATATCAGCGTGATGCCCGCTAGATTCCTTAGTGATTTCTTGGTGATTTCTAGCGATTTTTGATTTACAAAATCAGTAAGTTTGCCATAATACATTACCCCCCTGACCCGATCTTCTGTAATATGCCCCGCAAGCAGTCGATTTAACGTCGCACCATTATAAAAAATATCGTCCGTGTGAATGACTGTATCGGGCTTTATTTTCGCGATTAATTCTTGGAGTACTTCTTCATCATTGACACCAATATAACAGTCAACAACAATTATTTTATTGTTAGGATTTGCCAATATTTTTTTTGTTATTTGTTCGTATCCACTATCGTATTGCTCATCGAAGCCTTCCACATTGATGACTGGAAATTTATTATATGTGGCTTTTCTATTTTTGAAATCCATGTTATTTCACCCTTTTTCTCTGTATTACTTTTCCCTTTTCACTTAAAAAAATTCGGTAGCCAAAATTTTTTTCCACGATTGCGGCATAATTATGACCTGCCGTTGTTGGCCAACACGCTCCGACTTTTAAATCGCTATTACCTGTATTTACAAGTCGGTGTGCAAGTTGCCCATTAATATGATGTAAACTACCTGAAAATACAGTTTCTGCCCATGTATTCCCCTCATTATCCATTAATAATAGTAGCCCCTTACCTTCAATGCCAAAATAAAATTCGGCACAGTCTCTGTCTTCATGAAAATGGCCACGCGTCATGTTGCATTCCCCATCAACTAAAATTGGATGTAGTATTGTTAGTCCCCAATTTAGGTTTCCTTTTTGCTCTGGATTTCCTGCAGTATAAGAGTACACGGTGTAGGCAACCGTATCTGCCAGCTCTTCAGCCCGTTTCCTATTTTGATATAAATTAATGACACCGGAAAATGGCTTTTTATAATGTTCCACTTCCTTACCTTCAATAACACCACTTTCAATAAAATGCAACGCTCTTGGTTCTACTATTTTCATGGTCTAAATTCCTCCCATTTTTCTTTTACTAATTGTGGCTGTGCCACGAATAAGAATAAATCTGGATTTTCTTTGAATTGTTCGTAGATTGATATACCAGATTTAATGCCAAAGTCTTCATACGTCCTTGTTGGGCGCACTTCAATTTCATCGACTGTATAGCTATTATTTTTACGCCAAATAATTTTTTTATCTGCAATAATTGGGAACCATGCAAGCCCGCCATGTAGCCGCGTCTTTGTATAGTCAAAGCCAAAATCTCTTACACACCAGGCTCCAAATGATAATGGTTTTTCCCGATTTGCACTAATTGTTGCATGCCCCCAACCTGGTGGAACGATGACAACATCACCAGGTTGCGCATAAATTGCAAAGCACCGACCAGGATTCGTTTCCACAAATTCTTGCATATAAATATATGCAGCCCCCGCCCAAATTTCATAGACTTCTGGGGTTGAACTGCCACATGATGGTGATATTGCATGAACATGCCCCTGTGACCTTATTGGCTCTGTTCCTAGGCTCCCACTTGCATACGTCACAGCACCATACAATAAATTTCGCGCTCCAATTGCCGCTTTATCTGCAATATCACCAACATCCATCGCAATAGCATATACCTTTTCTGGCCCTTGGCACTCCGGATCTTTCAAATTTGCCCTAATTGAATCAAGGGTTCTAATTTCAACTTTGGGGCCGAATGTTTTTTCCCCATAGGTAAAGCCTAGGGGGCTTGTTGTTGCTTCGATATCAAATCCTTGATAAAACTTCATTTTGTCTTCCTCCTTGATTACATCTTTCAATCAGCACCCTTAGAATGCCCCTAAAAGTACGCCTATGATTGCTAGAAGGATCAGCACGCCCATAACTTTAAGCGCTGAAAATTTCATTTTTGACATCAGTAACCACGCAAATAACACTAATGCTAGTGGTAGTATTTTTGGATATATTCCATTTAATACTTCATTTACATTAATTGCTGACTCTGCATTACCCGTTTGAATTACCCAGTTGACTGATAAATTTACATATGATGCAGCAACTCCACCAACAACAATCCCACCAAGCAGGTTAAATGATGCCCGCGCGCGCTGAGCAACATCGCCAATAATTAAATCCACTGATTTTGTTCCCAGTGTATAGCCTTTTTTAAAGAGAAAGTAGCTTATTGCTGTGATTGTGGGCAAAAATGTAATAATATAGAAAATTGGCCCTAATGGATTACCTCCCTCTGATAGCCCAATTGCAATTGAAAGTAATAGGGGAATAAACATGCCTGGAACCATGGCATCACCAATTCCTGCAAGCGGACCCATTAAACCAATTTTAATGCTATTCATCACTTCGCCATCAAGGACGACACCATTTGCCTTTTCTTCTTCCAGTCCACAGGCAATTCCATTGATAATTGCGCCAATTTGTGGCTCTGTATTATAAAATGTTGAGTGCCGCTTTAATGCTTCAATTTTCTTTTCTTTGTCGTCGCCATAGAGTTCTTCAATAACGGGGATCATCGAATCAGCAAAACCAAATGCTTCGAGCCATTCAAATGACATTGATGATAGATTTCCTGTAAACCAAATCCACCATGATTTTCTCAGTGTCTTTTTGCTTATTTTCTTGTTTGCCATTATAATTCCTCCTCTTCATCACTTATTGGACCATCACTGGCAACTGTTTTTTTTCCTTCTGGATTTGCGTAGTTGAAATGGGAGACTGAAAAGAATGTCGCAATAATTGCGAGGGAAATCATATTTAATCCCATTGCCGCAACAAAGGTAAAGCCAACCAAAAAACTGATAAGCTCAATGTCTTTTTTAACAACTTGGCGTAATAGGATTGCTACACCTACTGCTGGAAGCATGCCTCCAAGTGTTGTTAATGTTTTCATCACAAATGAATCCACGGGGAAATATTCAATAATTGACATCGCTAATCCTTGTCCAAAATAAATGATTAAAAATGTTGGTCCAAATCGATATAAAAATTGAGTGAGCTGTGGTCCATATATGTGGTTTAGCTTAAATGATTTCATATCCCACTCATTAATTGCTTTAATTGCTCGATGATTCCAAAATGAGTTCGTTAACATCATAAAATTGTGGAAGATCGTCCCAATTGCTCCTACTGCCGTTGCAATAGATACAGCTGAGGCAACGGTTGCTCCTTGTTTAACTGCAAGAACTCCCAGCGTGACACCAATATATGCCGCTGCATTTAAATCTTGAGGCATCTGTCCCCCTGGTGTAACTAATGCAATAAACACAATCTGTACGGCAACACCAACAATTATCCCTGTACTGACATCGCCTAAAATTAAACCAATAATAAAGCCTGATATTAGTGGTCTGCTTAGTGTATACCAACCACCAGACAATCCTAAAAACCATGGTACAGAAAGTGATCCTAAATAGGCAACTAAGCCAATTGCCACTGCTTGAATAATACTAACTTCCATGCTAGTTACCCCCTTTAAGCTGTGCTCTTGCAAGTACTACGTCTTTGACTTTATCCCAATTAACACCCTTTGAATCAGGCACTAAGCGAAATTCTATGTCATATCCTAGCTGACTAATTTGGTCAAAAGCATCCGCCTCTGCTGGCAGAATGTCGGCATTCATATTAATGTTAATTGTGCCTGCTTTTGCACTTTGCGGCCCAACATTGACGCTTTTATTTACGGGGTTCATATCTGGATGTTTTAATAGGGCTAGTAGTGTTTTTGGATCCTTTGTAATCAGAAAATACTTCTTTTCACTTTCACATGCCTGCTTAATTTTTGCTTGAAACTGTTCCAGCGTGTAAATTAGTGTTTTCGTTGTTGATGCTGATTTCAGTGCCGATTTCAACACCGCACTATTTGCTGCTTCGTCATTTACAGCTAAAATTCCATCACAGGGATTTTCCATCGCCCATCTTGTAACAATTTGTCCATGAATAATTCGATCATCAATTCTAATAAATACAATTGCCATTATATTCCCTCTTTTCTTTAAAGCTCTTCTTCTACTGATTTTTCAACGATAAAAATTCCCAGATTTGCCTTTGCTGCATCTACAGCAAGCTTGATTTTCTCATCATCTTTAAAATCAGCAAGCATTGCAATTTCAATTGCTAACGCTAGATTCAGACCCGTAATTACGACTGTTTTATCCAGCATTCTTGCTTCCTCAAGTGCTTTTAAACAGTTTGTGTGCGGCGATCCACCACGCAAATCCGCTAAAACGACAATTTTCTCTGCCATCTTATAATCATCCGTTTGTAATAATTGCTGGACTTTTTTGGTATATTGTTCACTACTTTCCCCCTCTTCAAGACAAATCACATTGATTTCTTGTAGTTTGCCAATGATCATTTCTACTGCACCTTTTACACCTTGAGCAAACGTACTGTGGCTTACTAATAATAATTTCTGCATAGCTCCTCCTTCATCTTACCGCCCAATTAAGGTATAACGATATATCTTTTATGCCTTAAATACTATCATGAGTTTGCCGTATTGTCAATAGCTAATGTATCCGTTTTCAGAAAAACTAATTATTCGTAAAAAAAAAGCATCACCCTCTTACAGCTAATCCTTCTTCTCTTTACTTATAATGTCGCTTCCCGATATTCCTGCCATGATTTATAGACAGTATTCTTATTAATTCCAACTTCCAATGCGACCTGCTTAATAGCTTGCTTTGGGTGGATTCCTTCTGCAACTAGCTGCGCAATCATTTGGCAATAGACTTCTGGTTCGACAACATCCGGTTTTTTGAGGACACTGCTTACACTTAGAGCTATTTCGCCTTTCCACGTTGAAAGTTCTGCAATATCTAGTTCTTTTAATTCTTTGACTTTAATCCAAATAGCTGTTTCATGCAGCTTAGTTAGCTCACGGATGATACAGACTTTTGATTCCTCACTATAGATTTCCGAAATTAAAATCAGCGTTTTAACAATTCGGTGCGGTGATTCATAAAAGATAACGGGAGCTTCCATCGTTGTTGCATAGCGCTCTAATAATGCTATTTTATCGTTCCGATTTGTTGGTAGAAAACCATGAAAGTAAAATGCTCCTTGCGTGCTCATTCCACTCATCGCATACAATGTCACGGAGGCACTTGCTCCTGGAAGTGCTGTAAATGGCAGATTATTAACAATCAAGGCCTCTACAATGATACTCCCCGGATCAGAAATACAAGGCATACCGGCATCACTGACCAGCGCAATTGTCAAACCGGCACTAATATCTGTAATAATCTGGGCAATTCGCTCGTATTGGTTGTGTTCGTGGCAGCTTTTGACTGTTTTCTGAATATCAAAAGCGCGGAGCAGTTTACTTGTTACACGCGTATCCTCCGCTAAAATATAATCAGCCTGTTTCAGCACTTCCACCGCACGATATGTCATATCCCCTAAATTACCAATTGGTGTTGGCACTAAATAGAGCCCCCCATTTTCCATTGCTTTCACTGTTTTCTGTACATACATAAATTATAACATCCACTTTCTTAGATTCTTTTAAAGCATTTTAATATCTTCTCTTGATACGCACCCGTTGCCGTATGAACGATAATTGGTGGGCAAATTTTCATACCACTATTGCCATTTTTCCGCGCCTCGATCAGAACCATATTAGCTTCTGCATTTTCCTTAGGATAGACTAATTGGAGGCGTTTTGGCTCTAAATTATACTTTTTAAGCAAGGTTAAAATATCTAACAATCGCTCAGGCCGATGAACTAGTGCAAAATAGCCATTATTATTGAGCACGTAGCCCGCCTTACTAATCAAATTTTCAAGTGTTAGCATCACCTCATGGCGCGCAATTGTCTTCATTTGATTATCATTAAGCTGCTTAGCATCCGAAACCTTGAAAAATGGCGGATTACTGACAACAACATCCGCACTCTGACTAGGAAAAAAAGCCTCAATACTATTAATATCCAAGCATTTCATTTCGATTTGATCCCCTAAATTATTTAAGGCAACATTCCTTTTAGCTAAGTCAATCGCAATTTCTTGAATATCTAGCCCCACTATTTTGGCTTTCGTTCGCGTAGCTAAAAATAGGGGAATTGGACCATTTCCCGTACCAAAATCAATAATTTGCTTGGCTTTTGCCGGAATACTGACAAAATGAGCCAAGAGCACACTATCCAGCGAAAAATTCAACATATCCTTCCGCTGGATGATTTTCATATTGTCAAATCCAAGTAAATCATTAAGTACCTCAAATTCATTTAATAACATCTCTTTGCTTTCCAAATTACAACGCTCCTATTTTATTCGTAAGCAAGTAATTGCTTTCTTACTGTGTCATAGTGATATTTACCACGTGTTTTGACCCCTTTTACATCAGTAAAGAGCACATCTACTACCTGTGTTAGGACATTAACATAAATTACTTTACCATTGCCATCGGGCGTATCAATCCACTGATTGACATCCGGAAGAAATTCCGATAAGACAGTGTAGACATCGTCTTCATAACGAATACAGCAAAGTAATTTACTACAAAGTCCCGAAATTCTTTCCGGAATTAGTGATAGCTTCTGATTTTTAACCATCTTTATTGTTGAGCCATAAAGATCATTAAGAAAACTGCTGCAGCATAAATCATAGCCACAAGGACCAATCCCCCCAATTTGGCTCGCCTTTTCACGAATACTAATTTGGCGCATCTCAATTCGCACACGAAATTTCGAGGCAAGTCGGCGAACAAGTTCCCGAAAGTCAACACGGTCATCCGCTGTGTAAGTAAATAATAAATGTGTTGCATCAAAATTATATTTTGCACTAACTAATCTTAGAGGCATCTCTGCCCCCTCCACCATATCAACAAAGATATCAGCAGCTTTTAGTTCCGCCTCATTATTTTTGCGATGCTGCTCCCAATCCTCTTTTGAAAGCACACGAATTACATTTTTAAGCGGTAAAACAACATCACTTTCTTCAACTTTTTGATTTTCTTTTACCACAGTGACAATATCATGTCCATTAGCATTTTCAACCAAAACTTTAGCATTTTGGCGGTAAAATTTATTGCCTGGATTAAAATAGTAAATTCGCTTATTTTTCTCAAAGCGAACGCCAATTACTTCGATCATTTTCTTATAGTCCTCCTTTTTGTTTTTTTAGCTATTTAGATATATTTTATTTATACTTAATAGTTTACCATAAAAGGCCGGTTGTTTCAGTACTTTTCGGCTTTTTATTCTTTATAATTAGGTTTTATTTTGTGGATATTATGGTGTTTTTCTTATTTTTTAAGTTCACGCTCTCGGGGAAACTCTAAGCTAACTTCAGTGCTTACACTTTTTTACAGAAATAAAGGTAGCACTTTTATATTAGGTGCTACCTTTACTTTGATCAAAACGCTCGATAAGACTGTTTTTATCATTTCTTTAATGAAAGTTCTAGTAGTTATCGCGATTATTATTTCGCTCTGCTTTACGTAGATCCCGACATTCTTTACAGCGAACTGGTCGATTCGTAAATCCTTTTTCGCGATAGAACTCTTGCTCTCCAATAGTCCATACAAATTCTTTACCACAATCCTTGCAGATGATTATGATATCTTGTAATTCTTCCATCTTTTTTCCCTCCATTTCTCAAAGTGATGTTTTTAGGTCTGAATAGAAAATCGCTAGAATATACGGGAAGTATAAGGTAGGCTAACGTATTCATTATAGAAGAGTATATCACAGATATCTAATATCTTCAATAACTTTTTTAAAAAAGTCGGATTTTTCACATCATTGTCATCATAAATGTGTTGTATTTGTTGAAAATCATTTGACGGGATGACGGGATTGTGGTAGTATTAGTCCTAATAAAATATGATTTGGAGGAATAAAATTATGTATACAATAGCAGTGGTTGGGGCAACAGGGGCCGTTGGGCGAAAGATTACAGAAATTATTGAGGAATATCAGATTCCCATTAAAAAGATGATTTTTCTTGCCTCGAAAAGGTCTTTGGGCAAAGAAGTTATTTGTCAGGGCAAGACTTATTTGATTGAGGAGTTGACCGAAGCAAGCTTTACAAGTGACATTGATTATGCTTTATTTGCTGCAGGAGGAGCAATTAGTGAACACTTTGCGCCGCTTGCTGCAAAATTAGGGATTACGGTTATTGATAATAGTAGCGTTTTTAGAATGGATCCGCATACAGCATTGGTTGTTCCTGAAATAAATGCGGCAGCGATTGACTTAACTGCTAATAAAATCATTGCTAATCCGAACTGTTCAACGATTCAATCAGTTCTACCACTTGCAGCAATTCATGCAGCTTTTGGTTTAACGCGAGTTGATTATGTTACCTACCAAGCAGTATCGGGTGCTGGACAAAATGGCATTGCTGATTTAATTGGTGGCGAAAAGGGTGAGGAACCAAAGCAGTTTGCTTATCAAATTTATAATAATGTCATCCCGCAAATTGATGTTTTTACGGAAAATGGCTATACCAAAGAAGAACTTAAAATGATTACAGAGACGCAGAAAATTCTTGCTTTGCCATTATTGCCAATTAGTGCTACTTGCGTTCGCGTGCCTGTGCAAAATAGCCATAGTGTAGATATTAGTTTTCGCGTTGAAAAAGGTACAAATGTTGAGCAATTACGCGCAATTTTAGCTGCTGCACCAGGTGTGCGCCTTGTTGATGATATTGCCAATTTAATTTATCCTATGCCTTTAGATGCTTCGGGTCAAGATAGTGTCTTTGTTGGACGGATTCGGGCGGATTTATACGATCAACAGCTTTTTCATATGTTTGTTGTTGCTGATAATATCCGTAAGGGGGCGGCTAGTAATGCTGTTCAGATTATGCAGTATTTGATTAAGGGGTAGGTTACAATACCTCAAGATAAAAAAAGGACCAATAGTGGCGCTCTATTGGTCCTTTTTGCGGCCTATTTTTTTTTCAAATTAATGCTCAACGACAGTTGCTCCAACTACATCAACAGCAACCAGCTCTACTGTTGCATCTAAACCAATGCCCCTTAACAAAGCACACGCCTTTTGACGATCATCAATAGCCACCAAGCCAATCACTGTAGAACCTGATCCACTCACCCAATGTGTAATAAATGGCGCGGTTTCGAGGAGCGCTACCATTTTTGGATAATTCTTAATTAACGCTACTCGATATGGTTGATGAATTCTATCCTCTGTTGCAATTGTTAATAACTCTTGATTCCCGTCTTCAAAAGCCTTCATCAATAAACTCGCGCGTGAAATATTAAAAATTGCGTCCTCATAGCTTAGGCTACTAGGCATAACAAGGCGTGCTGCCGCTGTTGATACTTCATTTGGTTCAATAATAACAATAAAGCCAAGTCGGCCCGACGGCTTAATTTGCTGCTTATAGACCACGCCCTGTGAAAAGACACAACTAACCATGCCCCCAACAATTCCGGGTACAACATTATCAGGATGACCTTCTATCCCTGTAGCAATATTAATAATATCAGCCTCGGTAAAGCCTAATTCCCCATAGACATTAGCAGCTATTATACCCGCAATAATACATGTTGAACTACTCCCAAGCCCTCGTGCCACCGGAATATTCGTTTCCATTTTTAAATAAAAATCGGCAGGCATCGATCGATTATTGTCCCTAAGCACATCGCTCATTGTTTCATAGACTAAGTTATTAACATTAGCAAACCGCTGCTCAACACCCACAAACTCCAAGCCTTTTGCGCGACAAAAATCAAAGCTAAAGTAGTTATATAATTGTAATGCTATCCCCGCTGTATCAAATCCTGAGCCAATATTTGCTGTTGTTGCTGGTACTTTCACTGTAAACTTTTGCATCTTATTCTCCTTTTTCTACCATTTTTATTATGTGTGGAATCATTTCGGCAACTTTAATAACGTCACTAAATCGCGTTTCTGCCAATTCAAGCTCACTAATCTTCTCTGGAACCTGAACATTTGTAATTGCTGAAATCACATCGGCACAACGGTAGTCATTAGGCTCATTAATCGCGAAAATTTCACGGTAGCATGATAAGAATTTATACGGATGGGCCGTGGATACAACAATATTAAAGCCCGCTTCCTCAGGAAATTCCTCAACAAAGCTATCGAGGGCATGCGATGCAACACTTGTATGGGGGTCAATTAAATAATCAGCCGCTTCAAATACCTTGGCAATTTGCGTAATTGTTTCTTCATTTGTGACATCATAAGCAAGAATATGACTTTTAAGTAATTGATGCTGTGCTTGCGTTAATGTAAAACACTTATTTTCCTGAAGTTGTTTCATATAGTTGGCAACAATTTTATTATCACCAAACAAGAAAGCTAAAAAGCGCTCGAGATTCGATGAAACGAGAATATCCATTGATGGCGATGGCGTAATTAAAAATGGCCGTGTGCGGATGTCATAGCACCCCGTCCTAATAAAATCAGCTAAGACTTTATTTTCATTTGTCGCACAAATAATTTTATTAATTGGGACACCAATTTTCTTAGCAATAAATGCTGCCAAAATATTACCAAAGTTCCCTGTTGGCACGCAGACATTCATCACCTCGCCCATTTTTACCGTTGCTTGCTCAACTAAACGCGCATAGGCATCAACATAATAGACAACTTGCGGTAGTAGGCGGGCAACATTAATTGAATTGGCACTTGTTAGCAAAACATTATTAGCAGCAGCAATTTTGGCAATTTGCTCACTTCCAAACACCGTTTTCACAGCAGCCTGTGCATCATCAAAATTCCCCTCAATGCCAATGGGAAAGACATTGTTGCCCATTTGCTTTTGCATCTGTGCTTTTTGCATTGAGCTAACGCCGTCTGTGGGATAAAGCACAATAATTTCAATGCCCGCGACATCTTTAACCGCCTCCATCGCAGCTTTTCCGGTATCCCCCGAAGTAGCAGCTAGAATAAGCAACTTTTTTGACATTTTCTGATATTTTTTTGATAGCAGGAGTAAATGAGGGAAAAGTGATAGCGCTTGATCTTTAAACGCGAGCGTCTGCCCGTAAAATAACTCTAAATATGCACAAGTTTCTCCAACCACATGAATTCCCGTAATTGCCTCATGGCTAAAGTTCTGCGCATTATAACTTGCATCAACGCACGCCTCTAATTCATCTTTGGAAAATTCCGTAAAAAAAAGTCCCAACACCGAAACAGCAATTGCGCCATATGTCTGCCCCAAATAATCACTCATTATCAACTCTGGAAAATCAATTGGCACATATAAACCACCGTCTTCAGCCAAACCATGTAAAATTGCATGACTTGCACTTACTGTTTTATTCATATCACTTGCTCTTGTACTTCTAAATTGCATGTATTTTTCCTCCAATATATTCGATGCTTTTAATTTAACACCTTTTTATGAATAATAACAGATTTTAGGCTTGAAGTCAAAAGGATTTTATGTTAAAATTGTTCACAAGGCGAAAACAAATGTATTTCTAGGGAGGACAAGGGCGTGTTGGAAAAATATTATATTATTAAGGACAATGCATTACCAGAAATTATGCACAAGGTCTTAGAAGTTCAGCAGCTGTTACGAAGTGGTCAAGCAAAGACGATTAAGGAGGCAACGTTAATTGTTGGAATTAGTCGCAGTGTCTTTTACAAATATCAGGATGCAATTGAGCCTTTTTTTGAAAATGAGGGTGAGGCTACGATTACAATTGGCTTTAATTTACTGCATATTCCTGGTGTGTTGTCGAATGCTTTGAATTTGATTGCCAGCTATGATGTCAATGTTTTAACAATTAACCAGACAATCCCGATTAATTCAGTTGCCCATGTGATGATTACAATGGAAACCAATAAATTTAGTAAGGATCTTAATACACTACTTTCATCACTAGAAAGTATTCCCGGAATGCGTCAGTTAAATGTTATTGGTCGCTCACGGAATTTAGGAATTTAGAAAACGAGGAGAATAGATATGATAAATATAGCATTATTAGGTTTTGGCACAGTGGGTACTGGTGTCTATGAGGCCTTAGAAATCAATCAAGCGTTATTGCTTAAGCGTTGCTTACAGCCAATTACAGTCAAACAAATTTTAGACCGTAAGCCACATCTTGGTACACCCGTTGAGGCGCTTGTAACTGACAATTATGAGGAAATTCTCAATGATCCAGAAATTTCGATCGTTATTGAAATGCTTGGAGGAATTGACCCGGCTTACGCCTACTCAAAAGCTGCACTGCTTAAGGGGAAAACCGTGATTACTTCAAATAAAGCGGTTGTGGCGGAATATGGTCCAGAGTTGCAGCAGCTTGCTGCAAGTAATAATTGTTGCTACCTCTTTGAAGCAAGTGTTGGGGGCGGAATTCCCTTAATTAGACCGCTTGTTGATGTTATGGCAGCTGATCAAATCGTCAAAATTACTGGTATTTTAAACGGGACGACAAATTATATTTTAACGATGATGGAGCAAACTGCTGCAACCTTTGACCACGCCTTAGCCTTAGCCCAGCAGCTTGGCTACGCTGAAGCTGACCCGTCTGCTGATGTTGATGGTCATGATACCCGCCGAAAAATAGCCATTTTATCTTCGCTTGCCAGTGGAAAAAATGTTGATTATAATGCTGTTGAAACAACAGGAATTCGCCAAATCGAGGCTGTTGATATCGCTTTTGCCAAAGCTAGTGGCCATAGTCTAAAACTTGTGGGCATGTCAACAATTACTAACACTGCTGTTATTTGTCATGTGGCTCCCGTTTTTCTAACAGCTGCTCACCCCTTAAGTAATGTTTCTGATGTTTTTAATGGGGTGCTTGTTGAGGGAAATATTTCTGGTCCAATTATGTTTTATGGAAGTGGGGCGGGGAAGATGCCTACTGCTAGTTCTGTTATTAATGATCTTGTGGGGGCAATTAAAGCGCCAAAATCATCAGCAAATTATGCCTGGTCTGCCGAAAACATTACTGTTTTAGCCCATGATACCGCACTTAATAACTACTATGTGCGCGTGCCTAGTACAGCTGTTAGCGTTATTAATGAGCGCTTTGGCAACCCTGCATTTATTGAAGCTAATATCAGCAAGGATGCTGCTTTTATCACCACTAACATGACATTAAAAACGCTCAAATCATTGCTAGGGGATATCAAAGCAACACATCTTCTTGTCCAATAATTATTAAAAAAAGGTGGAGAATATATGCTAATTGTTCAAAAATATGGTGGTAGTTCCGTTGCTAACACGCAAAGAATTAAAGCCGTTGCCCAAAGAATTGTCGAAACTTATAATAAAGGGAATAAACTAGTCATCATTTTATCCGCACAAGGTGACACAACGGATGAATTACTTGCCAAAATTGCTGAAATTACTGATTCCCCTTCTAAGCGGGAAACTGATATGCTACTGGCCACGGGTGAGCAACAATCTGTTGCTTTAATGAGTATGGCAATTGGAGCTTTAGGCTATCCTGCAGTTTCCCTTAATGCTCAACAAGTTGGTATCACATCTTCTTCAACCTATTCGAATGCGCGAATTAAAAAAATTGAAAATGAGCGGATTATTAAAGAACTCAATCAAAATCATATTGTCATTATTGCAGGATTTCAGGGCGTAAATTCGCGGGGGGATGTGACAACACTTGGACGGGGGGGCTCTGATACTTCGGCAGTTGCCCTAGCAACCTCGCTTTCTGCTGATCTCTGTGAAATCTATACTGATGTTGATGGTGTTTATACATCCGATCCTCGTTTCGTTAAAGGGGCCAAAAAATTGGCTGAAATTAGCTATGATGCGATGTTAGAAATGGCATCACTAGGTGCGGGTGTTTTACACAATCGCTGTGTTGAACTCGCCAAGAAAAATAATATTAAACTCGTTGTTCGCTCAAGTTTTGACATGAGTGAAGGAACGATCGTAAGGGAGTTAGAAAAAATGGAAAGTGTACTTGTAAGTGGTGTCGTAGTTGATAAAAATGTGGCGACAGTTTCAATTATTGGGATAAAAGATACGCCGGGAATGGCATTTAATGTCTTCTCACTTCTTGCGCAAAAGAAAGTTAGCATTGATATTATTTTACAATCAATTGGGCGAAATGGGACAAAAGATATTGTCTTTACGATTTCAAAAGCTGATCTTGCTGAAGCAATACCCGCATTAGAACATAATGATGCAATTAGTTTCGAGAAAATTATTGTTAACGAAGCAGTCGCTAAATTATCAGTTGTTGGTGCCGGAATGGCTGCTAATCCTGAGGTTGCTCCACTTATGTTTGGTGCACTTTATGATGCCGATATTAATATTAGCATGATTGCCACATCTGAAATCAAATTATCAGTTATTATTGATGCACAGGATGCACAGAATGCTGTTCAGGTTGTCCATGATGCGATGGCATCATCGATGCCTGGAGCGTAATTGTTCTCCTGTTTAGTTCAATTTATTGCTTTTAGACGGGGATTCCGTCTTTTTTTATTGACAATCTTCGGTTGGACTGTTAAAATTGTGTACATTACAGATATTAAATATCCGTAAATACTATATTTTGGAGGATTTTATGAAAAATTTATGTAAGGTTATCTTTAGTTCTATTTTGGTTAGTGTATTTATTTTATCGGGTTGTAATTTGGCAACCAGTGCTAGTATATTTGCCCCAAGAATTGTTGTTAATAATGAAGATGGGACAGTCGATGTTCTTGATGGCACGACTTTATCCCTAGTCAAATCATTTCCCGTTAATGTTTCTTCCATTACTGGTGGTCCCGATAATCGACATGTGTTTATGAGTCACCGTGTTAATGGAACCGTCCAGGTTTTGGATACGGGTAGCTATTTGGATGACAAAGGGAAAGCAGTTGTCAAAGAACCCGCTCTCTATGATTACCAAATGACTGGTAATCAACCTGCACATATTGTTAGCAATGCGGGTGTAACGACAATTTTCTATGACGGATCTGGTGACATTGATTTATACGATGCCAAAAGTCTTGTGACTACAGGAAATATTCCCCCCGTACCCGTCCAGCATTTTAATGTCCCTGCCCATCATGGCGTTGCTGTTTCTACTAGTAGTGGTGGATTTATTACATCAACACCACCACCTGCAGATAAAACGCGTGGTCATGGTGTTGCTCGGGTTTCACAGCAGAACAATCTTAAGCAAATTGACACTGAAGTATCGCGCTTACATGGTGAAGCTGTGACGTTTGCTAACAATCAAGAGCTCTTTGCTTTTGGTGGTGAAAAAAAGGTTTATCTTTATAATGATAGCACTGGTGTTGGGACTAATTTAGCATTACCTGATCAAAGTGCCCGTGTTGGAGCATTAAGTGGTAGTCATACTTCACCATTTCTTATTGGAAATTACGGCAGTAAAGATGCCCCTGATCTTGCTAAAAACATTACTGTAATTGATAGTGCCAAGCTTAGTTTAACAAAAGTTGATTTAGCAACAACTTATCTTGCTTCATTTGTTCATGATGGTTCGCAAACTGCATATGTCCTCGGGACAAATGGGAGCCTCTATGTCATTGATTTAGCTACGGCATCAATTACAGCACAGCTTCCCTTAATTGATGCATGGACTAGTGGAGAAGGTAAAATAACACCAAGCCTTGCAATTTCTGCTGATGCTGTTTATGTAACAAACCCTACAAAGAAAACAATTATAGCAGTTGAACTTACAAAGCAGACCATCACTGAATCAGCACCCTACAATAAGCTACCTAAAAGTATCACAACAGCCTAATTGTAGTTAAAAAAAGGACGAAATAGCTATTGATTTAATCATTTCAGCTACTTCGTCTTTTTCATTTATCTATTCTTATTAATACGCTTATTTCATTTTAAACTGTAATTACTTTTTGTGTTTCAGCTACGTTAAATAATTGGACCACTTTTGTAATCAAATCGGCATAACTATAACTTTCACGCTGCATCCCGATATTCTCTTTGTAAACATCAAGTACAAACACACTATTGTAAATTTCTCTAATAATTGCCCGCTCTTTTCTAATAATATTTCTCCCTTCATCGCAAATTAGGATTATTTCTTCACCTTGGTTCTTTTGCATCTGTTTTCGTAATCGGTTTTTCATCGTAAGTTTCCTCCTTGTATACTTTTAGTACTCTTATAGTATACTATAGTTTTCTTAAAGTTACCTTAAGATAAACATGTTTTCGGGTATGTTTATTAATGTCGTAGGGGCTGGGGTTTTGTTTAGATTGATTTAGACTAATATATTGGAGAACGGGGTCATTTTGGGGTCGTTTTATTGTTTTTTTAGGTTATCTAATAGCTAAGTGGAAGAAAAAAAAAGGGCGCTATATCCATGAAGCTATATCATGGGTAGTGCCTTTTTTGGATATTTATTATGATTCTTCTAGTTGACTTCTTATTGTTACATCTTAGCATGAAATATAGTCATTTTTAGTCTGTTCTTACTTGTCAAATGCGGTGGTGCACATATGGCTATTCATTCATTTTCAAATATGGATCCATTAAATATTTTTTCGAGTACCTTAAGTTCTCTAGCTCTATTTGTTTTAAGATTGCTGGTATGTACTCATACTCCCAGTATGATAGGCTAGTTTTGTACTGGTTTTTGTCAACTTATTTCAGTTCATTTTCTAGCGGTGCTATTTCTGCTTTTTTATTATGCTCTATTTTCCCCATTTTAATATCCTCCTCTTGATATTTTGAATTTTCTTAGACAAACATTTTTTGTAGAAAGCCTTTCTTCGTTGCTTTTAAATAGTCTAATTCTTGTTTATGAAGAGTGATGGTGTCGTCTAGGTTTTTGAAGAAGGAGCCGATTTTGACTTGTTCATCTATCTGTGGCATATCAACTAATATATCCATTGCCTTTATTTTTGAAATATTGTATCTTGAAATCCCTTGTGCCAACAATATGAATTGTTCTCTAACTCTACTAGCTCTAAGTACATAAGCTAAGTAGTATAGATCAAATTCAATGTTTGGTCTATATCCAAAGCAAAAACTATTCAGGTAAATATTTTTCATATCATTGAGCCAAACCGACGACATACCGACTTCATTAGGTGTTTCAGAAGATGTAGTGAAAAAAACATCTCCAAACTGCACTTCAAATTGTTTATCATCAATTTCTATACTCGAGACCATATTGATATCAGATATCGGATTACTATAAACATTCATATAAGTAACAAATCTACCTTCCCCGTGATCAAAGTCTTTCTTCGTTTTTCCAGATAATCCTGTAAACGTAGTTCCCATTTTCCCCAACTCACGCTGTTCCCAAGCATCAGTAAATCCGGGAAATCTAATTTCAGGAACATTTTCTCCATCTTTTGGAAACATTTTTTGGAGAAATCCTTTTTTTGTTGTTTTTAACGCTTCTAACTCACGTTGATGGAGATTGATTGTGTTGTCTAGGGTTTTGTAAAACTGTCCGATTTTGGTTTGTTCTTCTAAATCTGGAACAAATAATCGAAAACTAGAGTATTCCTGAGCATTCACGCCTGGCTGTCCTGATCTCTGTGATGTTACTTTGATAAACGTTTTATATTTTCCAGTCAATGTATTTTGAAAGATAAATTCGCTATTATTATTTTTGTTTATTCTTGCTCTAATTAAGAACCCAGCATAGTAAACCTTCCCATCTGTTTTACTATATCTGTAAGTTTTTCCAACACTTGCCCCTGTTCTTGCAAACAGTATATCGTCCTCTTTTAGTAAATATTTTTCTGATTTTTCTAGATTAATATCAGGAGAAGTAATATCTCTTTTGTTGAATATTCGCATTGATTCAGAAATATCAGTAATTCTAATATACTTGTTTTCACCATCATATGGTTTTGCACTAGCATTCAGTCCATACTCAAGGCTATCCGATACATCCCCCAGCTCACGCCGTTCCCAATCATCATCAAATCCCTTAAATCTAATCTCCGGCCTACTACTATTCCCCATTACTAAATACCTCCAATGCACCCTCTAGCCATCGTTGCGTCTCTTTATTCCCTTCAAGACTACCAATCGTGTTGTACAGCTGAGCGATTAATCCATCTTTTTCTTTTTTGGTCTGCTTCATCCGCTTGCCAATTGCTTCCATATCAATAATTTCTTCTGCTTCAAACGTATTAACATAACGTGGGATATTAAGAT
>JBOFTV010000080.1:0-15889 GCA_051652245.1 Culicoidibacterales bacterium
TTGGCTCCAATACGATGTTTTGTGAGAATGATTTTTTGAACACCTCATAATAATTTTGCTTGTTTTTCTTCGCAGTTTGAATCAGGCTACGAATAATAAAAAAGTTCTCCGTGCCGGATTCACTTCTAAAACAACCCGAAACTTTCATCTTTGTCTTCGTCATTCGTATAGCACGCTCTGCCTGATATTTAAGCAGACGCTCCACTAAAAGTTTCTCCGGATGGAATGGATTGTCTGCTTTTCGTGAACGTATGTTCGCTTCGTAATCTATTTTATGTTTTTCCATCCAGCGTGTAAGTATCCTTTTATATGTGTTTAGAATTGTTTGTATTTCTTCCAATGATGCTGCCTCTTTAATCTCAGCACGTTGATGAACTTCATACAGTCGCTTTGCTTCCCGCAATACATGGGCATTAAACCGTGCATGGATAGCTTCTGTTAACTTATTATACATTGCGAAGTGATCAGACATTATTACACCAGTATATCCCGGTAAAATGCCCATCTTTAATATTGCATCAAATCCTCTTGTTGCACATGCTTGTAATATGTCTATTGTTGGCGTTGATACAACATGCACCCATAACAATGCCGCATTCTGTAGCTCGCTTTTTGATGATGTTATCTGGGTCTTCTACATAGCTTGCGCTGACACCTTTATGCCCTATCTGGCCTCCTTGACTTTTCCCTGTTTTAACTCGACTATTATGGATTACTTTTTTAAATCCATCTGTACTTGGTGGCCTACTTGAGTTTTGACTCGTTTTGTTGAATCTCCCTTTTAAGCGTTCGCATTCTTCGGTCTTCAGCATCAATTTTTTTTTTATATCTTCGATTATACTATCCTTTTCACTCAATAGTTTTCTCGTTTCTTTTAGCTCTTGTGCTAGGGACTTATCCGCTTCAACAAACTGTTTTCCTAGTGCAGCTATTGTTTGCTCTAGTTCTTCGATGTATAATCGATTGTCTGCTAGCACCAACTGCATGTTTTTTGTCGCTTCTCTTTCTTTGCGATATGCTTTTTGATATTGTACTTTTGTTGCCATAAACTCACCACCTTTCCTTGTTTTCTATCTTAAATCATACCACATTTATCAATGAAAACATAATTTCCAACATGCTGTTAAACCATATAAATAAAGGGTTAGTTGCGTTTTTTTTTTGGGGTAAAATGCCCTAAAAAAAGATGAAAATTCTTTTGATTTTCTATCTTTTTTAATTGGAATCTGATAATTTCTGCTGGCTAGTTACATGTTTTTTTTCCACAATCATTTTTAGCGAAAAAAAAGCATTTTCTTAACTTTGTGGATAACTTTTTCTTTTTTTATTATTTTACACTATTAATTGTGGAATATTATTTATTTTCCACGGGTCTTTCCACATAATTATAAAGTTCTTTTGAGGCTTTGTTAAAGCTTTTTTAAAAATTATCCACAATATCTTTTAAATTATACACTATTTTTTGTGGATTGTGGATAATTTTTTACAATAGCGGTATAACAGTTATGCACAATCTGTGGATAACTACGGTTAGAGCTACTGTTATAACGATATAGCATGTGGAAAACTTTTCTTGCTTTTTTTTAAAATTGTTGTAAAATAAACTCATAGATATTAATAAACAGGAATTTAAATTGATTTTAAAAAGGGGAAATATTAACTAATGAATAAATATGCTGAATTGACATGGTCAAATTTAATTAACTCTTTACTTGAAGACCAGATAATTACAACAATGAGCTACGAAAACTGGTTCAAAAACTCAATTGCTATTGATATGGATAGCAAAACACTAACAATTGAAACAGAAGATGCTTTTTCGATGAACTGGATACAGGATAATTATAAACTAATATTAGAAAACAAATTAAAAGATTTACTCGGTCAAACAATTACCATTCACTTCGTCAAAGAATCTCTCCTTAAAGATGAGATTCCTCCTCTGATTGTGGTAGATAATAGCCCCAACAATCCTGAAATTATTAATTCAAATCAGAGTCCAGAGGCTCCAATTATTTATGATCGCGAACTTTTGCATAAAAATTCTCATTTAAATAGTAAATTAACCTTTGATAATTTTGTTTCGGGAAGTAGCAATCAATTAGCTTACAACATTGCTCAGGCCATTTCACAAAGTCCGGGAACATCATATAATCCAATGTTTTTATATGGAGGATCTGGCCTTGGGAAAACTCACTTAATTCAAGCAATCGGTAATCAAATAATTGATACAAATCCAACCAAGAAAGTATTATACGTAACAAGTGAAGCCTTTTTATCAGATTATGTAACCAGTATTCGCTCAAAGAACACATCTGAATTTCGCGATAAATATCGAAAAATTGACGTTCTTATCATTGATGATATCCAATTTTTTGTTGGAAAAGAAGGGATCCAAGAAGAATTTTTCCATACTTTTAATCACCTTCACCAGCTAAATAAGCAAATAATTATTACTTCCGATTCACAACCAAACGAATTAACAACATTAACTGAGCGACTTCGATCACGTTTTTCCTGGGGCATTTTAACAGACATCCAACCACCAGAATTAGAAACAAGGATGGCAATTTTACAAAAGAAAATTGATTCATTTTCATCAGATGAGGAAGTCCCACAAGAGGTTATTAGTTACATTGCCAGCAATATTGATACTAATGTTCGTGACCTAGAAGGTGCCTTAAACGGCTTATTTGCCCATGCTGTCATGCTTGGAAAACTTGATATAACCCTTGATTTAGCAGTAGAATCCCTCAGATCATATACACGAAAAGACAATCAAAAAGTATCAATCTCGCGCATCCAGAAAATCGTTTCCAAGTACTTCCATATTCCAACTGAAGAATTAAAATCAAAATCACGAAAAGAGCCACTAACAACCCAAAGACACATCTCCATTTACCTCTGTAAAAAGCTAACGCCAAATTCCTTACAAAAAATTGGCAAACAATTTGGTAATCGCGACCACACAACAGTTATGAACTCAATAAAGAAAATAGACTCACTTTTGAAAAAAGACCCTGATTTACAAGCAGTAATCGAAGAACTAGAGAAGATGATTCAATTCTAATAGAAAAGAATCATCTTTTTTTGTTTAGCCCAACTTAGAAGTTAATGTGCTTAAGTATCCCCTCTATGTGGAAAACTTATTGTTATCCACAGGGGTTATCCACATCAAATGTTAATAACTTTCTCTTTTAACAAAAGGGTTAATCTTAGTTTTCCACATATCCACAGACTATAATAACAATACTAATAAGAAATATATACTTATTAACAGATAAACCCTCCTCCTTTTTTTACAAAAAATATCCGCTTGTTTGCTATAATGGTCTGTTAATTTTCTTCAATTTATGGTATAATATTAGAAGTAGTGAAAACAAAATTTAGATGTCTACTATAGGAGGATTTATGAAATTTTCTATTAAACAAACAGTTTTACAAAAACTGTTATCAACAACAACAAAAGCAATTAGCAATAAAATTATTATTCCGATATTATCAGGGATTAAATTTGATATTACTAATTCAAAAATTACCTTAACAGGTTCAAGTAATAATTTAACGATTACACGCGAAGATACTGATATCGAAAATTTTTCTGTTGAAATTGAGGGAGCCTTTGTTTTACCTTCAAGATATATTTCTGATATTGTTCGTAAAACATCAGAAGAATGGATTAATTTTGAAATGATTGATACTAATTTATTGTTAGTCTATACGAATAAAACAGAATTTAATCTTAAATGTTTTGATTTAATTGAATATCCTAATGCGTATTTTATTGAAAATGAGCCCTCTTTTTCAATTGAAACGCAAGCGCTACAGTTAATTATTAATCAAACTGTTTTTTGTATTTCACAAAATGAATCACGACCTGCATTAACAGGCCTTAATTTTAAAATATCAGGAAAAGAATTAGTTGTGATAGGTTCTGATAGTTTTCGCTTATCACAGAAGACATTAACGATGAATCCACAAAATATAATTAGTCAAAATTGCATTATTCCTGGTAAAACAGCCCAAGAATTACAAAAAATATTAGGCGATGTCAAAGCAAGTGAAATTGAAATTCATGTTTCATCAAATAAAGTATTATTTATGTTTGATCAAATTAAGTTGCAAACAAATTTAATTGATGGTACGTATCCAGATACAACACGTGCCATTCCCGAAGCCTTTGAAATAGAAGTTGAAATTAGTAAAGCTCAATTATTGCATGCTGTGGATGTTGCATCATTGTTATCAAGAGATGTGCATAATAATATTGTTAATTTAAAATTAGAAAATAATATTCTTGAAATTAGTTCATTATCTGAAGAAGTAGGTAAAGTAAAAGAGGAATTACCAGTTCGTTTTATTAAGGGAAGTAAATTAATTATTGCTGTTAATGGCCAATTTATTTTAGATGCCTTAAAAACAATACCAACAGATAATATTATTTTAAAATTCAATGATGAATTAAAACCATTTATTATTGAAACAGTTGATGATCGTAAACTTGTACAACTTATTGTTCCGCTAAGAACACATTAGGACAGTGATTAAGAAAGATGGTGAATGTTTATATATGAATAAAAATTTTATTTTGAGAGAAAAATCACCATTTATTACAATGAGCCAGTTATTAAAAATGGAAGGTATTGCTTATAGTGGTGGTGCCGTTCGCTTTTTTTTAGAAGATAATGAAGTCTTGGTTAATGATGAAGTTGAGTTACGTCGTGGGCGTAAATTATATCCTGGTGACGTGATTGTTATTGATGAGATAATAATTACAGTAGTGGGTGCTTAAAAGTGAAATTAGCAGCACTTTCATTACAATATTTTCGTAATTATCAGACTTGCCAGTTAGTTTTTAATGAAAATATTGTGATTATCGTTGGTAATAATGCCCAGGGTAAAACAAATTTAGTTGAAGCAATTTATACATTAGCATTTTCAAAGTCTTATCGGGCAAAATCAGAAAAAGAATTGATTACAATTGGCCAAGAATTTGGTAAGATTCAAGCTAAAGTTAGATTTGATAATCAGCCTAAAATGAAGAAAATTGATTATATCCTATCACATAAAAGTAAGAAAGTTCGCGTTAATAATGTTGAGCAGAAAACAAAAAGTGATTTTGTCGGTTTAATTAAA
The DNA here is from genome assembly GCA_051652245.1 of Culicoidibacterales bacterium. Classification (GTDB taxonomy): domain Bacteria; phylum Bacillota_I; class Bacilli_A; order Culicoidibacterales; family Culicoidibacteraceae; genus BHER01. Next base: position 5,137 of record JBOFTV010000080.1, read on the forward strand.
GTAATTAAATTTTCACCTGAAGATTTAGACTTAGTTAAAGGTAGTCCAGCAGTTAGAAGAAAGTTTATGGATATGTATATTTCACAGATTGATAAGCAATATTTAATTTCACTTATGAATTATAATCGGTTATTGAAGCAGAAAAATGCTTTATTGAAGCAGAAGAATGCTGATTTAACACTTTTAGGGATTTATAATGATAAATTATCAGAATTTATCGAAATAATAATTGAGAGGCGTAAAAAATTTATTGATTTGTTTTCGCCAATTGTTCAGAGAGTATTTTTAAATATTGTTGAGAACAAAGAAGAATTTGGCTTTAAGTATGTTTCAGCATTTGAAAGTATTACGACAAAAGCTGATATATTAGCCTATTTAACTGATAATTTAAGTCGCGAAGTCAAAAATTTTGGTGCTCTGGTGGGCATTCAAAAAGATGATTTAACATTTTTTATTGATAATAAGAATGCGCGTCAATTTGGGTCACAGGGTCAGCAGAGAACCATTGTTTTGACATTAATTATTGCACTAGTTGAATACATGCATGAGCAAATAGGTGAATATCCAATTTTAATTTTAGATGATGTAATGAGTGAATTAGACGAATACCGAAAAATACAACTCTTGGCAGCATTTAAGTCAGAAATGCAAATTTTTCTGACAACAACTTCAGTTGCTGATATCATTGATAAAATAGTAAATCAGTACGAATTATATAAAGTTCAAAATGGAAAAATTGAAAGAGTAGGTGACTAATAATGGCAAATGACAATCAAAATTATAGTGCTGATAATATTCAGGTATTAGAAGGATTAGAAGCAGTTAGAAAAAGGCCAGGGATGTATATTGGATCAACATCGAGTCGTGGTTTACATCATCTTGTATGGGAAATTGTTGATAATTCAATTGATGAGGCACTAGCTGGATATTGTTCAGAAATTACAGTAGCAATAGAACTTGATAATTCTATTAGGGTTAAAGATAATGGCCGAGGAATCCCTGTTGATATCATGGAGAAAACAGGTCGCCCTGCTGTAGAAACAATTTTAACCGTTTTACATGCTGGTGGAAAATTTGGCGGTGGTGGATACAAAGTATCTGGGGGATTACATGGTGTTGGTGCATCAGTTGTTAATGCCCTTTCCAAAAAATTAATTGCAACAGTTAATAAAAATGGTAAAGTTTATCGACAACAATTTGAATTTGGTGAAATAATGACCGATTTAGATATTATTGGTGACACGACTGAAAATGGAACAATCATTCAGTTTTGGCCGGATGAAACGATTTTTACGGAGACAACAGTCTATGAATATGATATTTTACGTAATCGAATTAGGGAGTTAGCTTTTTTAAATAAGGGCTTGAAAATTAATTTACTTGATTTGCGCATTGAAAAAGAGGAATCATTTTATTATGAGGGCGGAATTAAAGAGTATGTTAGCTATATTAACCGTGCTAAAGAGCCAATTCATAAGGAGGTAATCTATGTTGAGGGCGAAAAAGATGAAATAATAGCAGAAATAGCAGTTCAATATAACAATGGTTATGCTTCAAATATTTATTCATTTACGAATAATATTAATACGCATGAAGGTGGAACACATGAAGATGGTTTTAAGCGAGCGTTAACACGTGTAATCAATGCATATGCAACAAAGATGAATCTCCTTAAAAATGAAGAATCACTTACTGGTGATGATGTTCGTGAGGGGATGGTTGCGATAATTTCAATTAAGCATCCTGATCCTCAATTTGAGGGGCAAACGAAGACAAAATTGGGAAATAGTGAAGTTCGTTTAATTGTGGACCGTATTTTTTCAGAAAAGTTTAGTGAATTTATGATGGAAAATCCGCAAACAGCACAGCTTATTATTGATAAAGCATTAATGGCAGCTAGGGCGCGTGTAGCAGCTAAAAAGGCACGAGAATTGACAAGACGTAAAAGTGTCTTAGAAGTTTCAGCATTACCCGGAAAACTTGCAGATTGTGCATCTAAGCATGCTGCAGAGTGTGAATTATATGTCGTCGAAGGGGATTCAGCCGGAGGATCAGCAAAATTGGGGCGTGATCGTCATTTTCAAGCAATTTTACCATTAAGAGGTAAGATTATTAATGTTGAAAAGGCGAGAATTGATCGTGTTTTTGCTAATACCGAAATTCGCTCAATGATTACCGCACTTGGATGTGGAATTGGTGATGAATATGATGAGACAAAGTTAAGATATCATAAATTTGTTATCATGACTGATGCCGATGTTGATGGGGCGCACATTAGGACGCTGTTATTGACATTCTTGTATCGCCATATGTATCATTTAGTTAACAATGGTTATGTTTATATTGCACAACCACCGCTATATAAAATTCAGCAAGGGAAACACATTCAATACGTTTATTCTGACTCAGAATTAGAAGCAGAACTAGCAAAATTAGAAAAAACATCAAGAATAGATGTACAGCGTTATAAAGGTCTAGGCGAGATGAATCCTGATCAACTTTGGGAAACAACAATGGATCCAGCAGTGAGAACATTACTTCAAGTTACTGTGGAAGATGCGATGGAAGCAGATGAAGTATTTACAATGCTAATGGGTGAAGATGTTGAGCCACGTAAAGAGTTTATTCAAACGAATGCACAATATGCGGAAAACATTGATTTCTAGCCTAAAATATTAAGTTCTATAAGGATAATAGAGGTATATTTTTTGAAAAAAAAGGATACCTTTTTTTTCAAAAAAAAAATAGTGAAATTGCTTCTTTTTTCAGAAGAAAACACGGAAAATAGAAGCAATTTCAGGGTAAAAATGGTATAATATTACTATATGATTTTTTAAAAAAATGAGAAAACTAGAGGTGAAATTTGTGAGTGATGATATGATCAAAAAGGATAATATAGTACCAATAAGTTTAACTAAGGAAATGAAAACTTCGTTTTTAGATTATTCGATGAGTGTTATCGTTTCAAGGGCACTTCCAGATGTTCGCGATGGCTTAAAACCTGTACATCGTCGAATATTATATGCAATGAATGATTTAGGAATGCATGCTGGAAAAGCATACAAGAAGTCTGCACGTATTGTGGGGGAAGTAATTGGTAAATATCATCCTCATGGTGATTCTGCTGTTTATGGAACAATGGTGCGGATGGCACAAGATTTTAGTATTAGAAATATGTTAGTTGATGGGCATGGAAATTTTGGTTCAATTGATGGTGATGGTGCTGCAGCAATGAGGTATACAGAAGCAAGAATGAGTAAAATTTCGATGGAATTATTACGAGATATTAATAAAAATACAGTTAACTTTGTTGATAATTACGATGGCTCAGAGAGAGAACCAGCTGTACTTCCTTCAAGATTTCCCAATTTATTAGTTAATGGTTCAATGGGAATTGCTGTTGGGATGACAACAAACATTCCCACACATAATTTACGGGAAGTAATTAGTGGAACACTCGCTATTATTGATAATCCAGAAATTGAAATAATGGAATTGATGGAACATCATATTTTAGGGCCCGATTTTCCAACATCTGCTTTAATTTTAGGACGATCAGGTATTCGTAAAGCTTATACAACGGGTCACGGTTCAATTATTATGCGAGCTAAAACAGATATTGAAGAGATGAAAAATGGCAAGAAACGAATTATTGTCCACGAAATTCCTTATCAAGTAAATAAAGCAAGACTAGTTGAAAAAATTGCGGAATTAGTAAGAGAAAAGAAAATCGAAGGAATCACAGATTTACGTGATGAATCTAACCGTGTCGGAATTAGAGTTGTTATTGAATTATCACGTGATGCAACTGCTGAAGTTGTATTAAATAATTTATTTAAGCAAACACCATTACAATCAACATTTGGTGTTAACATGCTTGCCTTGGTTGAAGGGAAACCAGAAATATTAAATATCAAGCAGGTACTAGAACACTATATTAAGCATCAAAAGGAAGTTGTCTTTAGACGGGTAACCTTTGATCTTAAAAAGGCAGAAGACAGAGCACATATTTTAGAGGGCTTGAAGATTGCTTTGGATAATATTGATGAAATTATTAAAATAATTCGCTATGGTGAAAAACCGAAAGATGAATTAATGGAGCGCTATAAATTGAGTGACATTCAATCACAAGCTATTTTAGATATGCGATTGAAACAAATAACGAAGCTAGAAGGAGATAAAATTTTAGCAGAGTTGAATGATTTATTGGCAATAATAGCAGAGTTTAAAGTTATTTTAGCGGATGAGCAAAGAATTCTAGGAATTATTAAAGAAGAGCTGACAGAAATAGCTCATAAATATGGCGATGATCGCCGATCACAAATTATTGATGGAGCAATTACAGATATTGATGATGAAGATTTAATCCCGCAGGAAGAAATTATCATTACATTAACGAATAAAGGCTATATTAAACGATTAAGCGTTGATACGTATAAAGTTCAAAATAGAGGCGGAAAAGGCATTAAAGGGATGAATACAAAAGAAGAAGATTTTGTTGAATATCTTTTAACGACGAATACCCATAATTATTTAATGTTCTTTACAAATAAAGGAAAAGCTTATCGAATGAAAGGCTATAGAATACCCGAATTTGGTCGCACTGCAAAAGGAATTCCAATCATTAACTTATTACCAATGGATAATGATGAGTATATCAACACAGTTATACCAATTGAAGCCTTTGATACAGATGAATATCTATTCTTTGCAACGAAAAAAGGTATTGTTAAGCGAACTAAATTATCTGAATTCGAAAGAATTAGATCAAGTGGTAAAATTGCATTAACACTTAAAGAAGATGATGAAGTACTTGCTGTAAGAAGAACTTCAGGAGAAGAAGAAATTATTTTAGCTTCAAGCGAAGGAAAAGCGATTAGATTTGATGAAAAATCAATTCGTGAAATGGGTCGTACGGCATCAGGTGTACGAGGGATGAAAATACCGGAAGAACATCAGATAGTTGGTCTTACAAGCACTATTGGGACAACAGAGTTGCTTGCAATTACGGAGTTTGGTTATGGAAAAAGGACAGGCATTGAGGAATATAGGCTACAAACTCGTGGAGGAAAAGGAACCAAAACAATTAACACAACGAGTAAAAATGGCCAATTAATTGGTGTTAGAGCAATCGATAATAGTGTTGCCCAAGATTTATTCATAATAACAAATGAAGGAATAATTATTAGGTTACCAATTGATCAAATATCACAGTCTGGTAGAGCAACACAGGGTGTTAGACTTATTAGATTAAATGAAACTCAACGTGCGATGACTGTTACTCTTGCTCCAAGAGAAGAAGAAGTTATAATTGAAGAAGATGATTTAAGTTAAAAGGGAGTAATCCCTTTTTCTTTACTAAAATTAGATAAGGAGGATGATTGTTTTGAAAATGAAGATAATTATAAAAGGAATTATGATTTTTGTCGCTGCGTGTACATTAAATGTTTCACATGAAACATTTAATGCAACTACAGCAGCGGAACCTAAGATAAAAACGAGTATAAAGGAGCTGCTAGATGAACCAGAAAAGCTTTTTTTAAGCTCGGAGGCTCCTTATATTGATTCAAAGGCATCATTTTTGATGAATAGAGATACTGGACAAGTAATTTATACGGAGGATGGTGAATATCCGCTGCCAGTACTAAGCATTACAAAAGCATTAGCAGCATATGTAATTTTTGATAAGCTTGCAGAAAACAAACCAGAGTTTACGATGGAGACTAAGATAAAAGCAAAGGGGAGACCAGTATTAGTTTCCTATGAATATAATTTTTCAAATGTTTCATTGTATGAAGGTGAAAATTACACGGTGAGAGAGCTACTCGATGCGATAATGATAAACTCAGCAAATGGAGCCTTAATGCTTGTGGGAGAATTTATAGCGGGATCAGAAGCAAAGTTTGTTAATCTTATGAGGGAAAAAGTAAAGTCACTTGGTTTAAAACAGACAACAGTTTATACATCAACGGGTTTGGATAAGGCGGATTTAGTGGAGTATGGTTATGTAGATCTAGAAGATGGCGTTAATTCAATGAGTTCGGCTGATGTGGCATATATGGTAATGCAATTTAGTAAGGATTATCCAGAAATTTTGACAATCACAAGTAAAGCAAAAGGTATCTTCGCTACGCTAACATCAGATCCAATAGAATATGATACAACAATAGCCCTCCTTAATGGGCAAAAGTATTTCTATGCAGGTGTCAATGGCTTTAAAACAGGCGGAGATATACCAGATTATACGTCGACGATTGTTTTTACAGCAACGGTGAATGATATCAATCTAGTCGGTGTCATCCTTGGGGCAAAGAATTCAGAAATAAGATCAGAAGAGGTCCATAAGCTACTTGATTATGGCTACAAAAGTATTTTTTATAAGACGGTGATTACGCCAGAGAATAAACTATTCAATGAAACTAGTAAAATTCCGGTTAAGTACGGCGATAAAAAAGCAGTTACTGTAGCTGTAGATAGAAAAATGATGCTGGCATCTAGCTATGAAAATTTAAATGCAGAATTGTATTTCACGCCAACTAATGAAAAGTATAGTAAGAAGTATGAAGCTTTGACTGGTATAATCAGAAAAGGTGAAATTATTGGAAAGATAAGCGTTCCTTATAATGATTTGAATTTTCTGACGGGAACGGAAGAAGAAAGCTATACAGTTAATGTAATTGCAATGGAAGATATTAATAATGGATTCTACCTATTTAGCTGGGCTGAAAAAGTAGGGGATACATTTAAGGAATTATTTTTTAGAAAATAATTCCTTTTTTTATTGGTGGCTAGCTGGGGGAAAGATTAATAGTTTCACGTGAAACAAATTAAAGTGGAAGTATTCTCAGCGGTTGAAATAGAGGTGAAATATGGCTTAGAGTGAATACTAGTTAAGGAAGGGAAGATAAATCCTTGAATTTATTAGTAGTTATGATTTTTTTTGATTTAGCGGAAAGTAGAGACTTTGACTTTTTTTATTTAATTGGAAAAAATGAGGCTAGTCCTCTATTTATATGATTTACTAGTATTTTTAAAAATATGCTTTCAGTGAAATATGGTATAAATTAGGGTTGAAAACAAGGAAAGATAGTGACTCTAGGGCAGAGAAAGTAATTTATTGACGAAGGTATGTACCTAGAGTGAGAACTAAAAAAATCTAAAGAGAGAAGAATGGGTAGCTTAAAAAGCTAATTGAATAAAGGGGTCACGAAGTGCAGACGGATTTAAAAAAGCAATTCATAACAGGAAAAGCCGAGGAGTCTAAATAGGATATAAAGGTGTCATGTGAATCTATGTGGAAATTCCAGAGGATATTAGTAAAAAGAATACTGCAGAAATCGATACAAACAGCTGAAATAGATTACGAATCGGGCATACGTCTTCGACAAGTAGACAATCGAGTATCTCAGGAGAGACTTTTAGTGGAGTGTTTGCTTAAATTTAAAGCGATTGTATGCAATTTACTACTAATTTTACAGTAAATCTGTGAAAAGTCAGCAGAAATTATCAAATTCCAATTAAAAAAGCAGATGATTATAGCCCCACATCCACGTCTATTGATATCATCAACGATTCCTAAAACGATGTTTGAGGTGGAAGAAACCTAAGAGAATAAACGCAATTAACCCTTTATTTATATGGTTTAACAGCATGTTTAAAATTATATTTTCATTGATAAATGTGGTAAAAATTAAGATAGAAAAAAAAGAAAGGTGGTGGGTTTATGGCAACAAAAGTACAATATCAAAAAGCATATCGCAAAGAAAGAGAAGCGGCAAAAAACATGCAGTCGGTGCTAGCAGACAATCGATTATAGAGAGAAAAACTAGAGCAGACAATGGCTATACTAGGAAAGCAGTTTGTTGAAGAAGATAAGTCTCTAGCTCAAGAGCTAAAAGAAACGAGAAAACTATTGAGTGAAAAGGATAGTATAATCGAAGATATAAAAAAAATTGATGCGGGAGACCGAAGAATGCGAATACTTAAAAGGCAGATTCAACAAAACGAGTCAAAACGCAAGTAAGCCACCAAGTACAGACGGATTAAAAAAAGTAATCCATAGCAGCCGAGTTAAAACAGGGAAAAGTCCGGGAGGGCAGATAGGGCATAAAGGTGTCAGCGCAAGCTATGTAGAAGAGTCAGATAACATCATCAAAAAGCGAGCTAGAGAATGCGGCTGTGGCGGTAAAATCACCTGCACAAATCAATACAAAAAAAAGCAGACAGTCCACATTCCATCCGGAGAAACTTTTAGTGGAGCGTTTGCTTAAATATCAGGAAGAACATATGCGATTTGTGACTGATTTTGAAGTAGCATTTGATAACAATATGGCAGCGCGGGCTATACGAATGACGGAGACAAAGATGAAAGTTTCGGGTTATTTTAGAAGTGAATTGAGCAGGGATTTTTTTTTTTATTATTTGTAGCCTGATTCAAACTGCGAAGAAAAACAAGCAAAATTATTATGAGGTGTTCAAAAAAGCATTCTCACAAAACATCGTATTTGGCCAAGAACTTGATGTCTTGGTTCTATTTCTGCTGACTAGTTACAAATGTTTCACATGAAACATTTACTGTAAAATTAGCAATTGACTTAATACAATAGATTTGCTATAATCAAGCCATAGATAAATCGTTGATAAGAGGTAGTAACTTTTATACAATTTTGGAAAGAGAGTTCGTGTGAGGTGTGAGCGAATCAAAATTGAAAAGTGAATCAGTCTTTGAGTGAGCTGGTGAAGATGTTTTGCGTAGTCAGTTTCGGTTCTGCCCGTTATAGCAGGTTGAGGTCTAATAGCATATTAGATAAAAGAAGGTGGTACCACGTTTAAATACGTCCTTCGATAAAATAGGTGCCTTTTATTTTAATTAAATAAGAGCACAGTGGAAAGAGGAAGAAAAATGATTAATATTCAAAAAATAAGAGAAGACAGGGAGTTTATGAAAGAAAACCTTAGTAATAAAGGTGTGGAACCAATTAAAATAGAGGCTATCTATGAGTTGGATTTAATTTACCGAAAATATGTTCAGGAAGTAGAAGAGTTAAAGAACAAAAGAAATATAGCTTCAAAAAAAATTGGGGAGATGAAGCGAAATAATGAGGATACTACGGGTATTTTTTTAGAGGTTGAGAAAATTGGGGAGGATATTAGAGAAAGAGATGTTCAGGTTAAGCAATTAAAATCGGATATTTTTAATCAATTGGCAGTCCTTCCGAATATTACCGATAAGACTGTTCCTAAGGGAGCAACAGAAGCAGAAAATATTGAGTTGTATAAGTGGGGGGTGCCGCGGATATTTGATTTTGATGTGGTGGCACATTGGGATTTAGTAGAGTCATTGGGTATTGTTGATTTTGAAAGGGCAGCGAAGATAACTGGAAGTAGATTTTCGATTTATCGTGGGACGGGTGCAAAATTAGTAAGAGCACTTTTAAATTTTATGTTGGATACTCATTCCGATGCCGGATATGAAGAAATGATGACACCAGCTATTGTAAATAAGGAGTCATTGTTTGCTACAGGGCAGTTGCCAAAGTTTGCGGAGGATGTTTTTAAGCTGGAGGAGGAAAGAGAGTTCTATTTGATTCCAACAGCAGAAGTGACACTTACTAGTATGTATCGCGATGAAATTATCGATAGTAGTTTACTGCCAATTAAGCAGACAGCATATACACCATGTTTTCGTTCAGAGGCAGGGTCTGCAGGCCGGGATACGCGAGGTTTAATTAGGCAACATCAATTTGACAAGGTTGAGTTAGTGCATCTAACAAAGGCAGAGGATTCAGTTAGGGTGTTAGAAGAGTTACGTCAAGAGGCGGAGAAGATTTTACAGTTATTGGAGTTGCCATATCGAACAATTACATTATGTACGGGAGATACGGGCTTTTCAAGTTCAAAGACTTATGATATTGAAGTTTGGTTGCCATCATATGATGCTTATAAAGAGATATCATCATGTAGTAATTGTACTGACTTTCAAGCAAGACGAGGAAATATTCGCTATCGAGACGAAAAGGGGAAAACAAGGCATGTGCATACATTAAATGGTTCAGGTCTTGCGATTGGTCGGACATTTGCAGCAATTATTGAAAACTATCAAAATGTTGATGGTAGTGTCACGATTCCTAAAGTACTAATTCCATATATGGGTGGAAGAACAAAAATGTAAGGGGATGACTTAAATGTATAGGGTGAAAAAAGAGGTTGAAGTTCGATATGCTGAAACAGATCAAATGGGTGTAGTATATCATGCAAATTATTTGATTTGGTTAGAACTAGGGAGAACAGCGCTGATAGATAAGCTAGGGTATAATTATGTGACGATGGAGACAGCAGGCTTTATTGCACCAATTGTTAATGTTGAACTGGAATATAAGCACGCAGCAGTTTACGGTGAGGTTGTAACTGTCGAGACGGGAATCAAGAAAGTGTCACCATTTAGAACAACATATGTTTCAGAAATTTATAATCAGGCGGGTGTCTTATGTCTAAAAGCTGAAGTTACAGCTACTTGTGTGAGTAAAGCTGATTTTAAGCTTAGATCATTTAAAAAAATATTTCCAGAGTGGTTTAAAGCGTATCAGGATATAGCAGAAAATTAAAAACAATAATCTGTCAAGCGTATATTAAAATGTCCCACGAAAATCTAAACATGAGCCTCAAAACTGGCCCTATGTTTTTGGGAATTGGAGTAAGATAAAAACGAACTTCTTCGCCACGGATGAGTCATGGGCGGAATATATTTGACTTT
>JBOFTV010000081.1:0-8563 GCA_051652245.1 Culicoidibacterales bacterium
GGAATAATGAGTTTTTGGGGTTTATCAAAGATGATGCGTATAATGAAGATTATAAGTTAGAGCTAAAAAGCCAGACGACGACAGAACAGTTGGAGAACTTGCGTAATAACATGCGTGAATTCAAAGATATCCACTCCGAGGGGAAGTTTTGTCCAACAAGCGATGATGATGACCCCAAGGAGAGTATTCAGACATTAGACTATATCAATGAAAATAACCACTGCTAATGTATTACTTGCGGGCTTGTGAGCTGTACTGTTATGGATACCTTGGTGGTAATAGCAGTACAGAGGATATTTTTATAAGTGAGCGCGGCACATTTGATAGCGTTAAGTTTGTTCGCCTGGTTTATCATATCAAAATAAATGAGAAAGTATATCACTTAAATGAAAAACAGTGGTATCACTTGTTGGTAAATAGCAGGGACTTGGTAGAAGAGATAGGAAAAGAAGAACAAATTGCAGATAATACATTAGCGGCATATATACTAAAAATATCTGAATAAAAAGCTGAGGGTGTCATGTAATCGCGAGATGAATGATGCATTTTTTTCAAAAAAGAGGGTGGGCTATTAATTGGATGCTGTTGATATATGAACCGAATAATCTAGTAGAAGACACAGCTATAAACCACCCCAAGTTGTCAACAAAACACTACTGGGAAACGGCGTGAAAGTCAGGTATGAATATCGGCCAAAAGAGCGGTGGTTGGATAAGAAAGTGGTGAAAAATCTGGTGCACTATTGCTTAAAATACGGTATAATGATTTTATACTCCAAGGCAACCATGCTAAAAGTGCAGAAAAAGCAAATCCTTGGAACCACAGAAGTCATTCACTATCATGAATACATAACTAAAAATAACGTAGTAGCACATGCAGAAGAAATTTTGCGGGCAGCGTGGAAATGTTTAATAGCTAACGTCAAGTAATAAAATTTATAGTAAGAAAGAAATGAGCGACGTGAAAGAGTATTATAAAATAGTTAAAAAAAATGCAGATGATAAAGGCTTGAAATCTGTAATAAACCTGCTCCTGTATTTAGATAGAGAGATTAATTTAACCAATACTGCGCTAAAGTTTAATCAAAAAAGTGTAGTCTGGGAAGAAATATCCATTACTTCATTTGCTAATGGTAGGGGAATGCTAACTATTACTAATAAATTGGAGTGCTCAAAAGTTTCTCTGGAACGGGAAGTCAAGAAATTACAAGAAGCGGGCATCAACTTTGATAAAGTATGGATATCAGATTATCGTAAATTGTTTATTTTTGAAATGAGTGGTTTAAATTTAGAAAGCTTAATTTTGCTAATTGAACAAAATAGTGCATTTTCTATGAATGAAATGCAGAGCGGAACCAATTTTTTTTCTCCCTACGGAGGTAAATTAGAATATAGCTCCTTTGGTGAAATTGAATTGAGTAGGGAAGAAATAAGTGGTGAGGTATTTCAAATTGTCTTCCTGATGGGTGATGCTACTGAGCCAAATCTCCTCGAAGTGAGAAAAATAATTGAAAGTTTTAAATCGGAGTATATTATAATGGATAGGTTATCATTTAGTTATTTTATCGAAGATGATTATTACATAATTGAACTGTATACTTCCAATTTAAAAAGGAAGGAAGTTAGTGCAATAAAATTTAGAGAGGAAATAGCTCTATTTTCTAAATGGCTGTTCTCTTCTTTAAAAGGGACCGAAAAAATTTTAAGTGGGTTTGAAATAATCATGGATGCAGTTGAAATTTGCCAAATAACGGAAAATATGGATGGTGTGATATACTATTTTCAAAGAGATGGTAGCGGTGGATCAAAGTGATTTTGAGGGGTAAGAAGAAGTTCTTTGAGGAGAAATAACAAATCATAAGAAGCTAAAAACAAGATCCATAATTTCATGCAATAAATTAGACATTTATCTAGATATACTAGAAATTGATGTGACGTTAGATTAATTACGAAAACAACAATTATAGATAGGCTATACTAAATGCAACAGAAAAGATAAGGAAGATATTTTACAAATGATGGAAAAATTATCACACTAGGAGGAATGGAAAAAATGAAAATAACATTTAATAAACAGCAATATAAAGACATAATTTGTACAAAAGACAAAATAATACTAGACAACTCTAAACAAATTGAAATCAAGCAATTAATGACCTATACGGTAACACAAAAAAAGTATAGTTTTTCTTCAAGTTTATTATATTACACTACAACAAAGCATACAATTACAGTAACAATCCCAGTGGAACAGACACCAATAATTATTGAATTGCGACTAAATGAATGGGAAGTAATACTTAAACAACTACAAAATATCCCCCTCAAACCAATCACCAAAAAAAATCAAGAAGCCCAAGAAATTATAAATGTCGGACAAGGAGAATGGATTCTGCCAGAACAAGTGGACAATTTTGTCATCAAACAATTCAAGGATAATGATGATAGCAACGCACAACTTGGGATTTGGATGCATCTGAAAAATGGGCAGGAAATTGAAAGACGATATTGTGAGTTAGAGCAAGTCGATAAGATAATAAACAGATTAAGTGTTAAAGAAGTCTATCAACCGGCGCTTTATTCGGAGCTAAATTCAGAAGAATTATTTAAAATATTTTTGACGTGGTTTGGGTTAGCGGGAATATCATTTTTAATTATTTGCTTTATGACACCACTGTTTGTATCTAAAGAAAGTACCGGTGTGGTGTATGCTACTCTCCTAGTTATTGATATTTTTGCAGGCGTGCTTACATTAATGACTTTTTCAAATAAACAAGCAGAGCATGAAAAGTATGAAACGATTCGAAAAGAGAAAACAGAGACTAATCTTTTAACCAATCAAGTAATAAAAAAAGGAGCAACAATAGTCATTTTTGTGCATCTTGCAATTATTGCATTGCATGGACTAATCAATTTTTTATAGTCCCACCAAGAACAAAAATGGTGAGGGGCTAGAAGTATTAGCGGAGGTGCAATATAAGAATCAAAAAATAGCAGTAGAACAACTAAGAGCTCTCGAACTTAACCCGGATAATTTTCAGATTAAAAGCCTATCAAGTAGAGGTGCTACGGAATTTGTATAAGATACTAGTAACTTATTTTTAAGGATAATATATGATTAGAGAACGAATATATTTATTATAACAAAAATATTATAACAAAAAAATGGGAGCAATAGAATTTCATGATAGGTTCAATGAACTATATTCAAAACAAGCAAGACTAGAGGAATGTAATTCTGAAGAAATGCTGGTGTTTGGTGATCTGTATGGACGAATATCAAGATATACAAAATTTGAAAAAGATTATAAAGAGCATCCTAAAGCGTATTTAAATTTGGTGGAGCTTAGCAACTGTATAGATGAATATGCTGAAAATTTAATTGGGAAAAATGGCCTTTTTTTCGAAAATCAGGAGTGTTTAGAGAGAATTGAACAAAAGATTTTTCAAAATGAAAGAATTAATTATAAGTATTTTGAGTTCTATTTTTTCGCTACTAAAGGCTACAGAGTATGTTGTTGGGATGATCGTAATTAGTCAAATGAAAAGTGCAAAACTCATTTTATTTGAATCTTCAGATAATGAAGCAAATTACTATTTATCATATGATAATCAAGATGGAATGTGCTTGGCTAACGGTGTAGAATTACTAAAATATGAGGTGAAAATAGGCGGAAGAGATGTCATGGTAATAGTAGTGTTTAGATCGGGATATGTAGAGCAGCTGTATTTTAGTGGAATTAGTGAAAATGAAATAATTAGTGAAAAATGTTATCGCGTAATCACGGCAAATAAATATGATTGATGATGAAATCTTTAGTGGACAGTCAGCATTTTCGTCCAGCTTTAAATGCAGATTCTGTAATGGCATTGACTTAGCAGTTATAGGCCACACTATCAATATGACACAAGAGGCTTAGTGGTCGGACAGTCAAGTCATAAAAAAGCGGATGCATTATTGTTTAAAATACGGTATAATGATTTTGGGAAACCTTAGAGAAAGCTTGCTACAAAAGCAATGCTTTCTCTAAAATAAACGCGCACGTTAAGTAAATGTGAAACAATTTTAGTGCTGAATTCTGGTATAATACGGAAGCAACAATTCATACAAGGGATTATCTATTTTTGGAAGGGAGGATAAAAACATTAAAAAAGCAGAAGATAAAAATAATATGCAGTTAATTATACATATGTGGACAAATAAATACTTCAAGTATAAAAGAAGTATTTATACCCTAAAAGAAACAAAGCTGAAAATAATAGAAAAAGGTCAAGTAGCATGGCGTGATAAATCCAGAAAGCGATCATATGTAAGCAGTGTACAGATTTCAAGGAAAGAATTTTTTAATGAAGAGGCATTGATAGGGAAGCTTTTTGAACCATTTAAAGAATTAGAAAAGGCGCGAACAGAGATAGTAAACGAAAGGGTAAAAAGTTGTAGCGAGGGATATATGGACGTGGTAATTGACCATGAATATCCAGGGGAAATAAGTGTAATTGTAGAGCTGCCATTGATGGAATTTACGCGATTTTTTTTTCTAAAGCTTCAACTATATTATTATAGTAATTTTGAACAACAACAGCGGTATACAGAAATAGTCATTGTCACATCAAACTTAAAAATTGCAACTTATTTAGAAAAAAAAGTTAATAAAGCACTCCATGGGGACTATACTTATGAAGTCAGAGGGCAAAGATTGTATGCTATTGTTGGAGAAAATATGTTGGAAGATGCACTAAATCATTTATTATGGGAGTTAGAAATCAAAAAATATATCGCAGAAATTATAGTAATAAATGCAAATTCGTTTTGTATAGAAATCCCCAGAAACAGTAAAACAGCAATTAAATTTACGGTTAGGAGAAATTAAATGCTAAAAAAGAGTGCGTCAGTTCGGCTTATAGCACATAGCAATAACTAGGGCAAAACACATGACCCAATAAAGAAAAGTATGAGTTGGACGGTATTTGAACCCATATGGAAAGGGCATGAAATGCCAAGACCGAAAATCTATATGAACATCTGGACGTGAGGATAAGATGAGATATGAAGAGTCGTATGCGGGAAAATCGCACGTACGGTTCTGTGAGGGGTTAGCAGACTTGCTCTCACGAAATAAAGAAATAAAAAAAGAGAGAGAGGAAGTCGAGTTAGTCTACTTGACGTGAGTCTATGACTTTTCTAATTGCTATGGATTTGACTATCTACGACGAAATAGTCAAATGGGATGGAACAGAAGATATTAAGGATGTGGAGATAACACAATTTTTTACGGGACAAACAATAGATGGGGTGCAACTTAATGGAAATGTTTTTCGGTTATCTACAAAGCAATATAGCGATTTTCAGGAGTATGAAAGAATATTAAATGGGGTTGTAGATAATTTGAAAAACTGGGAAAACAAAGAAGCGCTTTCCGTAATGGAGATATATACTTATACTACGAAAAAGAAGGATATCGTTTTAAGCTTCCCACAGTCATTTTTTCGCATAATGAAAAAAGCTCGAACAAAAATAAATATTAGCTTTCTAAGTGACAACAAGGGAAATAAAACGAAAGATGGTACCATTTTGCTGAAATTTAAAATAAATGAGTTTGCAAACAGTATTAGCACAAAAAACATTGAAGACAAAATAAAGTTAGCATGTAAAAATGACGTGAAAGTAAGTTTCAAGTGGGAAAAGAATACTTATATAATTGGTATTACAGAAAAAATGTACAAGTCAAATAGTCCCTTTGGTATCAAAGCGAGATCTGAGAAAACAGCTAGACTTTTAGGTGAATTATTTTGGGAGGGATATTTGCTATTAGAAGAAAAGCTAGAGTGTGTAGAGTTTAGTGTGGATATTACAGAAAATAGGTTGTCTGTGATATCAATTGATTCGTGATTTTTTTTGAAATAAACGTGTACAGCAAAAAATGGGAAATCATTTTTAGTGGTGAGTGTAATTGTCAATTGAAACAAGGACGATTTGATCAACGGGATAGCTACCGTGAGGTACAGAAAATTCAATCACAGAAACCAGATATACCCATGTTTGGAATAACTCCAGTAAATCCAAGGAGCATATTCAACCACTAAATTATGTCAATGATATCAGTTTATCGCGTACCAAGAATCAATAATGAACGCTTCCCAAGGGGTCATACTATCAATATGACACAAGAGGCTTAGTGGTCGGACAGTCAAGTCATAAAAAAGCGGATGCATTATTGCTTAAAATACGGTATAATGATTTTGAGCCAAGGGTACTAGACTACCCTAATGAAGAAAGAATAAATTAAAGAGGGAGTTAGTCAAGTAAGTCTAGTTGACGATATTTTATGAGGGAATTAAATGCATTTGAAATCCAAAAAATGAAAAACGAGTTACAATTTTATGATTTTTATAATCTAGATATCGTAAAAGGTGCTAAGTATACGATAACGTTATCATTGGAGTCTCCTGCCACAACATTTTCTGATTTAGAATTTAAGGGAGAAAGAAAAGAGTTTGCAGAGCAATTTCGAATTTTAATGTGCTTTATTCAGGACTTACTTATTCTAATAGACGAGGAGTCATGTGTAATTATGAAGTACAATGAAAACTGGTTTGAAAATAAAATGCAGTCAACAGATGGGAGGTGGCTGTTCGATAATTTATTAGAAAGTGAAGTTGAAGGAATTACTGTCTCCAAAGAAGAAAAAATAGTAAAACTTTTAATACAATCAGTTCTGTATTATAATAGTTTTATATTGATAGTATTTGTTAAATCAAGAATAATCATTGCACCTACTGATCATATGGATATATTTATTTTTATAGAAAATAGTATAAAATATGAGAGTAAAATAGACGGTTTAATTGACTTCCATCAACTTTTAAAAAGTAAGGAAAGCCGATAGAAAACAAATACATCCGATGCCCTTGGGAAAATTAACGCAAACGATGTATGCTGATGAAATGGTTCCAAATAATCTGCAAATATGACTAAACTGTATAGATTGAAGAGAAACTATCGTACTAGGCATACTAGGTGCAGAAGACATTTCCGTATTTAATAGTGGCTTTTAAATGAATAGAATATCGTTTTTTTCCATGGATAGATGGTATTTTAAGTGGAGTAGGTTTTGACCAGCTAGATAAATTTTTCAAAATAATAAAAAACCATCACACGACCCACATACCCATTTATTGGATAGCCTAAATTTGAGATCGAATTTGAATGAACAAGGTATGCAAGAATTGGTGATGAAAATAGCGGAGGGAAGGATTAAAGATGTCGAAGAAATCAGTCGAATTATACGAGGGTAATGAAAAATTTACATTTGTATTAAAATATGATGGACAACGAACGAAAGATAAAAGAACATTTATTTGCCAATATAATGATGAAACATTTTTCAGAGAAGATAGTGATATGAGCCACATTTATTGGAAAGAAAAAATAGGTGAGAAGCAAGAAAATCTAGATGTACTAAAAAAGTATCTAGAACTCGAGGAACAACTCATATTAAAATATGGAGAATCAATTGTTTTTGTTATTACTAAGTATAAGGGATTCATAAAATTATACGTTAATTCTGATACAAGATTTTTTTCCAAAACACAGGATCTAGAATGTTTTAAGAAAGTAAAAACTACTTCTATTCATTTGAAAGGTGAGCGGTAAAGTATGTTAATACCCTCAAATTATTGTAGGGTTTTTTGTAAAAATGAGATGCAAGCATATAAAAATTTGAGTGATTATGATGAACGAAAATATGTAGTTAACTGTGTAGAAGCAATTCTTTTAATATCTTTTGAAAACAGCTATTTACTTACTCCAAGCGATAAAATTGAATTAACAACATCAATTGTTGAGGTCGAACATAGCAGTTTGTATGGAAGTAATTTGAATAGAAAATTTTCTTCAAAAAGACAAGGAGCGTTTATTGAAGAAGCCTCATATTTAGCAACTTTTGGTAAAAAGGCTTATTACAGCAGCGAACTTGAGTATTATGTTAACCTATTTATAGCTCATAACCATGTTCATGCTTTTTATGATGGGAATAAAAGAACGGCACTAAATTTCTTTGTTGATATGCTATATTTTTATACTAAGTATAAAGTAGAGGATATTATTTTGATACAAAACGCTCAAATCTTGTATCTTGAAAAAATAATAGGGAAAGCGCAATTTGAAAATGTGATTTATAATTCTCTGATACCTAGTTTGAGAGGACATGGGGACTGAAGTTCAGATGATAGCGAGAAATATCTTTGATGCTACTTTGGAAGCGGGTTATCATGATTTCATCCGATTCTTTTATAAAATTAGCAATTTGGCTGGTTGGCAGAAATTACACTAGATTTATTGAATATGTATGTTAAAATTCAGGAATTTATATCTGAGGTTTGTAATAATATTTTAGAACAAGGCCCGATGTTTGCAACAGCAATCATTAAAAAAGCAATCAATATTGTATAAAGGAGTGAGGAAATGTCATATTCAATGGCTCATACGGTTTATTTCAAGCTTATTTTTCCAGACATCACAAAATATAACTATCTTCTAACTAAAAAAATGAAAAAAAATAAGG
>JBOFTV010000082.1:0-35556 GCA_051652245.1 Culicoidibacterales bacterium
AAGGCTTAAACATCCTGAGAGATGGACAAAAGATATCAGGAACTGGGACTATGAAGTTGCGGTATCTTTAAATCCAATAAAAGAACAAAAACAAAGAATATCAACTTAAAAATACCGCAACTTACTTGACACATAGCGGTCTTTTGAATATTTGGGGCGATATATTTTCCTGCGTTGATATTTAGGTGGCTCAATCATTTTATCTTGCAGCTCTTTAATTTTAGTAGTATCTGTTTCTATCGCTATGTTTTCTGCGAGTATTCTTTGGGACTTACAATACTTTGCAATTGTTTTTCGATGTACTCCAGTTCTTTCAGTTTACTCTATTGTAACCTACTTACTGGATTAATTAAACTGTGGGCCATTTTTCGACTGCAATTTGTCTGAAAAGTGGGCCGTTTTTAGTATAACAAATACAATCCTGAAGAAATAGATGGTTTTATAAAGTACAACACTCCTGGTAAGCCTTGTGGATTATATGAAAATGTAATAATAAATGATAGTAATGAAGTAGATTTAGAATCATATAGACTATATAAGGAGCATACAGGTATAAATGTTAAGATATAACTGACCACAAATGTGCATATAAAGTTGACCAGTAGCAGAAAAACAAAAAACGACATAGAACACTAGATAGTTGGCATTATGAAGGAAATAGCTCGAAATCAAGCATGGAGAACGCAAGGGAGTATATAATAGACTATTCTAAAATAAACAGAGGTGAATTTTTGTATTCTATAGTTTTGAGGGAATGACGTATATTTGGGTAAACTATACCAATAGTAAAGAAAATAAACGGACCTTATTTTTCTAACTTAACTTAATTTGATAAGGCATAGATTAAACGGCAGATGCTTCTAAAAACTTGTTCAATGCCCAGTGTGCCTAGTGTGATAGGATAGTTGCGTGATGAATTTTAATTATATCATGCCTAGGCATGATATAATTAATGTACCATCAGAAGGAGGACACTATGAATATAATAATAAAATCTTGAGTGCAAAGACAACGCATTGTTGCCCCAACATCCACCAGAATCATTAACATCACAACACTTTCTACGTGGAAAAAGAAGTTAGCGATAAAATCAAGAGAGCAGACAACAGATATTTCTAATGAAAAAAAACCTGCAAATTATTGTTGAAACATATGCAATGAATGAACTTGAAAAAAGTGAATACTGCCGAAAAAACGGAATTTTTGTGCGCGATATTATACAGTGGAAATCATGAAAAATTCAATTAAACATTTTTTACTCAATTTAGAAAAAAAAGAGCATTACGAGTAAGTGAACAAAATAAAAAAAGGTCAAAAACATCGATTATTAACACTACCAAAAAAAATTAAGAGGTGAAAAAATGAGTCATATAATTTTAGCATGTCAAGATATTGAAAAATCATATCGAACAGGTGATATCGAAAACAGCATTTTGAAAGGAATTTCCTATGAGTTTGTAGCAGGAAAATTCTATAGTATTTTAGGGAAGAGCGGCAGCGGGAAAACAACATTTTTAAATACCTTGAGCACAATAGAAAAACCAGATGCAGGATCAGTTTTTATTGAAGGTAAAGATATCTATGCAGTAAATAAGCAGCAGTTGCGAAATATAAGAAAAGATAATGTTGGTCATATATTTCAGAATTATAATTTGTTTTCACATCTAACTGCATGGGAAAACATTATGATAAGCGCACAGCTTGCCAAGACATCAAAAGCAGAGGTTATGGAATTATTGGAAAAGGTTGATATGGTAGAGCATAAGGATAAGTTTCCTTATCAATTATCTGGTGGACAGCAACAGCGAATTGCAATATGTAGAGCACTAGCAAAAAGAGCAAAAATTTTATTCTGTGATGAGCCAACGGGAGCATTAGATCAACAGCGAAGTACGGAAATTTTAAAGCTCTTAAAGGATATTCAGCTGAAGGAAAATGTAACAATTATCATGGTTACACATGATCAAAATGTTAAAGAACTTGCGGATCACAATATTTTTCTTGTAAATGGAAGAATTGAGGAAGCGTAATATGAAGTATTTAATAAAGAACATTGCTAGGGTAATCTGGGAACAGAAGTATTCTTTTATTATTGTTGGTGTATTAATAATTTTAAGTGGGAGCATCATAACATTATTTAATGCTGCAATTTTAGAAAATAAATATGCATACATAGCATTTGATGAACAAAGTAATTCAGAGCAATTTAGGATATACGGTGAGTTTGATGCACAGGAGTTTGAAGGGAAATATGATATTCAACTACATTTGGTGGAATATAAAGAAATAGTCGAAAATGGTGTCTATTATTTGGTGCAGACAACAGCGCAGCGAAATATTAATAAGTTAGACTATATCGCGCAATCAAATAAAGAAAGTGATGGCGGGGGCGTTTTTTTGTCATCGGGCTATTTTATTTCAAATAATGTATCTTTAGGTGATAAATTTGAGATACAGGACAAAATGTTTGAAATACGGGGCAGTGTAAATGATATTGGAAATACTTATATTCATAGTGCCAAATCTAACAGTATAGCAAGTAGCAAAAATGTTGGAGTCTATTTAGCACCAGAAGCTTTTAATCAAATTAAAGGTGAGAAGAAGGAATATTACTTAGCTCGTAGGAACGGAAATACGGATATAGGAACAATAATTGATCAGCTGAGTAGAGATAACTTGGGGATACAAGCTATGGACTCAAGACTAGTCGATAGCCATGCTTTGCTCCCAACAACATTAAATAATAATGTTTTATACTTTTCGCTGGGGATAATTATTATTTTAGGTGTAACGATATTCTTATTATTGCAATTCATGAATGAAATAATAAAAAAAATGAAAGAAAGTT
The DNA here is from genome assembly GCA_051652245.1 of Culicoidibacterales bacterium. Lineage (GTDB taxonomy): Bacteria > Bacillota_I > Bacilli_A > Culicoidibacterales > Culicoidibacteraceae > BHER01. The sequence continues at coordinate 2,849 of JBOFTV010000082.1, forward strand.
TTGCCATTTTATTGTTAATCGGTTATAAGCAAAAGCAAATAATTTATTCGTTTTTAGCTATACTTTTAATCCTTCCGCTATTTTTCTTTATCGGTGTGATAATAGGCTATCAAATACAGTCAAATTTCATTTTACAGTACCAGGCTATTTTTCAGTATAGATTTATTGCTGAAGTTAATTGGTATAAAAGTGGAATACATATCCTCTTCGTTTCGTTTCTGTTCATATTGAGCTCAGTTTTTCTTGTGAATAGGACGTTAAATTCTAGTATGATTAATATGATTAAAGCGGAATCAAAAATTTCAAAAATGACTAATATTTTATCAGTAGCAAATAAAAAAATCCCTTTTTCATTATTAAGCAAGCTGAGATTAATTTTTGCATACCCGCTAAAATATTTGTTTTTCCTGGTTAGTGTAACTATTTCGATTACCTTATTTATGGTCGGAATTAGTTTGAATACAGGATATGATAATAGTGTCCAAGATATCACTAATAATTTACACTATGACACCCAATACACATTGGACAAACCACTAGTATTAGATAGGGATATGGAAGGAAATGAATATTTTCAGACCATCGGGAAATTAAACAAGGATCAAGATGTCATTTATAAATTTATTGGAAGCCAGTATAATGTAATATCACATGTGTTTCAAGATGCCAATAATAAAAAAGGAGTGATTATTTCTCAAAAATTACATAGATTATCGAAGTTAGATGTAGGACAGCAGATTCAAATTGATATTAATAGTAAGACTGTTGATTTGGAAATTGTGGGGATTAATCGTTCTTCAAATATAGATACAACTGTGTATTTATATGAAGAGCGGGTGGGCGATTTTTATGATCATCGGATGATTAATGGAAGCTATGATCTTGTTAAGAATTTTGAAGGTGAACAGTATTCGCAAAAAAGTAAAATTGCGTATATTCAAGAAATTCAAACACTGCAAGCCTCAACCACAAGTATTATTGTTGGCATAGTCTTGTTTACTTTAATTATGCCAATTATCATGTTATTGCTGTATATTAAACAAACAATTTCAGATAATAAGGCTATTATTGAGATGATGCTAGTAAATGGCTACAAGAAATCAACGATTTATCAAACATTATTTGGTGGATATCATCTTCTATTTATTTCATCAATTGCTCTAGCCATTGGAATTATTCCTATTCTTGTAAATTATATGACGGCAATATTTAATAATGTGGATTTCGCTTTTATGTTATTTGAAATATCGGTAAGCCAGCGAGTTTATACCAGCCTATTATTTATCGGATTGTACATTTCATTTTCAACAGTCTGCTTTATTAAGAATACTAGGAAATCCTAATCGACAATAATAAATGCTAAAAAAATGGGGGAATATGCTATAATTCACTACAACTATCACCCCCAAGGAAAAAAGGAGTGTTCATATTGGAATCAATGGTGGGACATATGGTACATAATATTTACAAGGAAGTTATAGCAGAAGCCTCATTACTATCGCTGATTGTCTTTGTTTTAATGATGAAATTTTCGGTTAGAATAATATTAGGCGTAATTATAATTGATGCCATCTTAGAAAATATTAAGCATAAATATAGCAGAATATTTGCGCTATTGTCTTTGATATTACCATTAGGATATTACATTTCAAATGTCAGTGGAATTGTTAAATATTCAAGTATAGATATGATTTTTTCATTTATTCCGCCAATAACGCTTTTAATTGTGAATATTGTACGCCTGTCATACAATAAAATAATTAAGGAAAAAAGAGGTGTAGCAGAATGATTTTAACCGGAATCGCAACAATTATCAAGCTGAATATTTTGTTTTATTTTCTTTGTGTAATTGCAGATGTTGTCATATTCAAACAGACTCATTTCACGAAGCTAAAAGCCAAACTCATCATCCCCCTCATTATTGTTATCGATTATTTACACAGTGTCTTAGTCATGAGTTCAGCTAGTTATCAATCCGAAATAAGACAAGGATTTTCGCTTTACAATTTCCTGATCATGTCAGTTCCAACAATAATTATTTTAGCGCTAATTTTTGTTATTAGCGTATCTGTGATTGAGATACTGCCTTTTTTTTATGAAAAAAAGCCTAATAACCTATTGATTATATAACCAAAAGGTTATATAATGGAAAGAGGAGTTGATTTGATGAAAACATACGCTGAAGTTATCGCCGTTTGCAAGCTTTTAGGGGACAAAACCCGGTTGGAAATCGTCCAATTATTATTAGTGGAAGAGCAATGCATCTGTGATTTGGTAGCTCATTTTGGTATTTCGCAACCAGCTGTAAGTAAGCATATTAAAAAGCTGAAGGCTGAGGGGATGCTCATTGAACGGAAGCAGGCACAATGGAATCATTATCGCTTTAATCGCGCATATCGCCATTTTGATATTGTTGAAGCGGTATGCAACGATCTAGAAGCAAGTAGGAAAAACAGCAATTCAGTCTGTTGAAAAGTTGTAGTAAATAGTGAAAGAAGGTAAAAAGATGAAGAAAATAGGATTTATTTGTGTCCATAATTCATGTCGTTCGCAGATGGCGGAGGCCTGGGGAGCAACGCTACTAAAGGATGTAGCAACAGTATATTCAGCGGGAACAGAGGACTATCCAGAAATTAAACCATTAGCTGTAGCGGTGATGTTAGAAGTTGGAATTGATCCAAGTGGGCAATATCCCAAAGTATTAGCAGCGATTCCCACTGATTTAGATATTGTTATTACAATGGGCTGTGGAGTGGAATGTCCATATTTGGGCGCAGGACACCAAGAAGATTGGGGATTAGATGACCCAAGTGGCGGTCCAATTTCTGATTTTAGGGTAACAAGAGATTTGATTGAGGATAAAGTCAAAATATTGAAAACAAGGATAGAAGCAGGTGAGTTTGATGGCGGATACTAATGTGGAGCAGCAATCGGGGATTAGTTTTTTTGAAAAATATTTGACGATATGGGTGCTTGGTTGTATGCTAGTAGGTATTCTTATAGGACGTTTTATTCCACAAATTCCAGCAGTTTTGCAGCAGTTTGAATATGCGCAGGTTTCAATACCAATTGCAATGCTTATTTGGATTATGATTTATCCGATGATGATGAAAGTTGATTTCGCATCGCTTAAAGATGTGGGGAAGGCTCCCAAAGGTCTACTTGTTTCAAGCATAACAAGTTGGGGGATTAAGCCATTTTTAATGTTTGGATTAGCCTATTTTTTCTTTAATATTGCCTTTAGCCAATTTATTGAGCCTAAGCTTGCTGCCCAATATATTGCGGGTGCGGTTCTTTTGGGGGCAGCACCCTGTACGGCGATGGTTTTTGTCTGGAGTAATTTGGTTAGTGGGAGTCCAGCATATACCCTTGTTCAAGTTGCCGTCAATGATTTACTGATTCTGGTGCTCTTTATTCCCATTGTATCATTTTTGCTAGGTGCAACTAATATTTTTGTGCCCTGGGATACACTCTTTTTGTCGATTTTCCTGTTCGTTGTAGTGCCATTAATTGCCGGGATTGTTACGAGAAAATGGGTGGTAAAAATAAAAGGGAAAGCCTATTTTGAAACGGAATTTGTGGCTAAATTTGGCAATTTGACGATGGTGGGGTTATTGCTGACGCTATTAATTATTTTTTCATTCCAAGGGGATGCGATATTATCCAATCCATTTCATGTCATTTTGATTTCTGTGCCCCTGATTTTACAAAATGTCCTAACCTTCTTATTTGCATACGGTTCTTGTAAAATGCTAAGACTTCCCTATCAAGTGGCGGCTCCAGCTGGATTAATCGGTGCATCTGATTTCTTTGAATTAGCAGTTGCAGTTGCAATTACGTTATTTGGGCCGCTATCACCCGTGGTTCTTGTGACGACCGTTGGCGTTTTGACTGAGGTACCAGTTATGCTCTGGCTTGTAAGCGTTGTAAGAAAAACAAAGAGTTGGTTTCCCAACTAATTATAGCTACTCATTATAGTAAAAAAGCGTGGACCATTTAATGGATAATCCACGCTTTTTTGGTTTTTTAATAACGATTAGTGCCATTTTTTGTGAAAAAAAATGCCCAATGCGTCCTTTTTTGCTATAATAAGAAGTGAAGAGGTGGTAAAGTGCGAAAAATAATTTTATATATTGAAGATGATGGCAAAATTCAGGAAGCGGTTGCGACGTTTTTAAGGAGCCAAAATTTTGAGGTGATTGTTGCATCAACAGGAGCAACCGGCATCAATGAGCTAGCACAAAAGGAAATTGACCTTGTGTTATTGGATTTAATGCTACCCGACATGGCGGGTGAGGATGTTTGCTCTTTTATAAAAGCAAATTACAATGTGCCCGTGATTATGGTTACAGCGAAAGTGGATGAAGATTTTGTGGTTAATGGCTTTAAAATCGGCACGGATGATTACATAAAAAAACCGTTTAGTTTAAATGAAATGCTTGCGCGGATTCAATCTCTCCTACAGCGAAAGGACCGGGGAAAGCAAAGGCCGCTTTCTTTTAATTCAGGAGCATTAGTTGTTGATTTTGCGGGGGCAACTATTGTGGTCAAGGAGAAATTGGTGCACTTGACACAGCATGAGTTTCAAATTTTGAAATTGTTAATTACTAATTCCCATAAAGTTTTTAATCGGGAAATGATTATTAGAGGTGCATTTGGATTTTTAAACACAAGTTATGAGCGAACAATGGATTCACATATCAAAAATATAAGACTAAAGATTGAGGATAACCCCAGAAATTCGCAATATATTATGACTGTTAGAGGGCTTGGGTATAAGTTTATTGGTGAAGCAGATGAGAACTAATAAAATATCATTACAGTGGCTGTTGATGTTTGTTTTTATTTTGTTTTCGGTGATTATCATCGGGACAGTTACATTTACAACTAATGTTGTACTAAAAAGGGAATTCATTACTTATGTAGATAAACTACATGTCGAAGATCTGAGCGCTATTGCAGAACAGGCGGAAAAATATTTGAATGGGGCTGAAAGTAAGGCTGATTTTGTCGTTTATACGGATCTTCTCGTTAAACAAGGTTTTATCCTTAAAATTGCGGAAGACGGGCTTATTTTTGATGGTTTTAGCGAGAATGCTGAAGCGCTATCACGTTTAAAAGCGCAATATAACTTAAAAGAAGAACAGGTTTTACGCTATTTTGATTCCCTATATTCAACCTATGAGGTTACCGTTACGCAAAAAGGTGAAACCAAAAGTGTTGTGATTTACAATTATCGCCCCTTCTTTATCAATGAAGACGGTTTTCGACATCTAAATTCATTAAATGAATCTTTTTTATTCATTGGTGGGATTACATTCAGTTTTGCAATATTTTTGAGTATCATTCTATCAAAGTCTTTCATTAAGCCACTCAATGCCCTTATCTTGAAACTCAAGGCCATTGAACAAGGTAAGCATGCCGAAGAAATTCGCGTAAATTCGCGAATTATTGAGTATCAGGAATTGGTTGCGGCCTTTAATCATTTAAATAACTCACTGAAAAAGCAAAAAGAAATAAGGAAAAATCTTTCAATTGACTTGAGCCATGAAATTAGAACACCACTGACATCGATTGGATTAACACTAGAAAACATTAATTATGGAATTTGGAACTATGATACGAAAACAAGTAAAAGCTTGATTGAAGAAGTAGAGCGAATTCAGCTCTTGATTGAAGATATTCATCAACTAGAACAGGTTGAATCACAGGTGTATGATTTAGTATTAGAGCGGATAAATATTGTTGCGATTTTTGAACAGACATTAGCTGTATTCAGGGGTGAAATACAGGAGAAGCAACTGCGAATTACAAAGAAATATTCAACAGAATGGCTATTTGCGGATAAAAAAAGAATCGCACAAGTGATAATAAATATAATTTCTAATGCCATAAAATATTCGCAACAAAATGGTGAAATTATCATCGAAGTTAAAACGGCAAATGGTGAGGACGTGATAAGTATAAAAGATACAGGAATCGGAATAAGCAAAGGGGAGCAGAGCAAAATATTTGACCGCTATTATCGCAGCAGTTCCTCTAAGAAAATCAATACACAGGGACTAGGCGTGGGACTATCGATAGTCAAGAAAATTATTGATGCCCATGATGGTGAAATTATGCTATTTAGTGATCGCGATAAAGGAACAGAAATAATCATAACATTAAAAAAAAAGTAAATCTCCATTAAATCTCCATAATTGAAGCGTATACTAAAATATAAGGGAGGAATTATCATGAATCGATGTGGCATGTTATTTGATGGACAAATGATCGGAGGCTGGTTTACAATGATGCTATTAATTGTTATCGTAATCATCGGGGTTATCTGGTTTTTTTCTAAAACGTCTGAGCGGACAAAACACTACTCATCAATGGCACTTAATATATTGGAAGAGCGCTATGCCAAAGGTGAGATTGACGAGGATGAATTCAGAGCAAAAAGAAGCACACTCTGGGAAAAGAGAAAGCAATAGAAAAAATAAAACCGCTTACTTAAATAAGCGTCAATGACAACGAAAGGAACTAAAAAAATGACAAATAAAATAAAAATAATCGCAGGAATAGTGGTGGCACTTAGCGTAGTTATCGGGGGGACGACGTTTATTAGCTATCGCAACGAGGTGAAGGTGGTAAATCAGCTCCAGAATTTAACTTCCAAAAATCCTTATACTATTGAAGGAGACATCAATGAGGGCGATAAAAAATATGAGCTTGATATCGCAAAAATGAAAATGAGCTTAAATGGTGAAACCTTTGACCGCTATGTTTACACCGATGAACAAAAGACCGAATATCCAGGTGGGAAGCCAATAATTATAAACGCGGGCGATAACCTAACTATAATGGTGAAAAACAGTACTGATGTGGACACAAACATACATTGGCATGGGATGTCTGTTCCAAATGATCAAGATGGGCCAGGGATACTAATTAAACCAGGAGGCACACATGAATATCAATTTAAAGCAGAAAAAGCGGGAACATATTGGTATCACTCACATGAAAGACCAGTGCGTGATCAAGTTGATGAAGGAATGTATGGCGCAATTATTGTTCGTGCAAAAGAGGATAAAGAATATTCACGAGATCAAATTCTGCTTATCGACGATTGGACGGTAAAAAATGAAACAGGGCATATGGAAATTATTGGTGATGTTGATACGGTAAATGGGAAAACGGGAAATGAAATCACACCAATTGAAATAAAAGGTGGCGAACTAAACAAATTGAGGTTTATTGGTGCCTCAACCGCCAAAGTGCATGATTTAAAATTTCCGGTTCCTGTAAGGGTAACGCATACAGATGGGGCACCACTTGTTAGCCCCTACATGACGACATCACTGACACTTTCCCCAGGTGAAAGATATGATGTTGAACTAAGCGCAAGTGATATTTCAGGCGAGCAATTAGCAATTACAAATGACAGAAAAAAAGGACTAAGTATCCCAATCAGCTACAGCGCAGCAAATCAAACGCAAAAGCAAAGCCCCTATATCGCTCCCCAAGGTACGACCCTAGATGCAGTGATGCGCGATAAACAACCCGATATTTTGATGTCACTGGGAGATGGCATGGGGAAAGCGGGAATGCTGTGGACCATAAATGGGGAAATTTTCCCTGATGTTGAACAATTTTCCATGGATTTAGGTAAAACCTATAAAATGCGATTTAGCAATGATGGAAGGCATAAAATGGGGCATCCAATGCATGTTCATGGGGCACATTTTCGCGTAGTGTCTAAAAATGGGACAGCAGTTCCAGATGAAATTTGGAAAGATACGATTGATATTCCAACAGGAGAGTACATTGATGTAGTCGTTACCTTTGATAAAGCCGGCACATGGATGGTGCATTGTCATATTTTGGACCATGAAGATGGCGGAATGATGACATCAATAAAAGTCGAATAAAATCATGGTAGTAGGAGAACATCATGATAAACATGTGGTCAAAATGTGAAGGAAAGGTAAGGTGCATAGGCATGAAAAAGCAATGGTTATTGTTGCTTGCAATCGCAATGTTAGGTAGTGTTGGTTCAACAAGCGTAGTAGCTAAAAACGGGGCTTCCCCTAAGGTGGAGCCGATGGCGAGCAAAAGGAAGAACAACACTGAGAAAATGCCCGGAATGGTGAACAATAATTGGGAGAATCAAGCAGAACGGCGTGAGCAAATGATGGAAAATCGTAACGCAGAACACAAAAAAGGTGACAATCAGCTGCCACATGAAGTGGGGCGAATGAACCAGAAACAGGATGAAAAGTGTGGTAATATGAGGCAGCAACGGGCATAAAAAAGCTTGGGTCCATTTAATGGTGGACCCAAGCTTTTTTGGTTTGCTGACTATGGGGAGCGGTGTGTACGGCGATTTTCCGACCTATGTCCTGAAAGACTTCAAGGGCATCAATAAGCTCTAACCCAAGTGGTGTGAGAGCGTATTCAACCTTTAAGGGATAGCCGCCATAAGTATTTCTTGTGATGAAGCCATCAGCTATTAATTCATTGGCGTGCTGGAGGAGCATCTTCTCGTTAATGTTATTAATGTCGTGGAGTAATTTTGAGGGGCGGGTGGGGCCAAGTCGCAGCCGCCAGAGGATTATGGTTTTCCATTTCCCGCGAAGCATATCGGCGACTACTTCAATAGGGCAAGTGTACGGTATTTTTGTTGGCATACTAGGTCAACCTCCTTTGCAATATACGATAAGTATATCATAGGTTAGGGTAAACTAGTCGCGTCATGCTTAGAAAACAACGTCAAAAAGCTAAGCATAACAAAAAGCTTGTCTCCTGTAAATAAAGGAGACAAGCTTCCGCTTAGACTAATTTTTCGTATTTTGCTTCGACAGTTGCTGTTGTGAGCACATGTCCTTTAATCGCATCGATGAGTTGGTTTAAATAAAAACCTTTTGCCAAATCAAGTTTTGTATCGAGTGCATATACTGTTAAGGTATAATTATGATCAAAATCAGGAGGTGTCATGCCGCCATAAAATGAAGAGAGTTGATCATTTTGGTTGGCAAGTAGTGGGCTGTTCCAGCTGTTAACGCCTTGAACAAAGTCGGTTGCCCCCAGACTTTCATTTTCTAAGACTTCGGTTTTTGTTAGGTTAGCAATTGTCCAATGTGTCCATGCATAGCCTTTTGTTGTTTGATAAGCATCGACATCATTGAGGACAACAGCGTAGCTGATTGTGTTTTCTGGTGCATCTTCAATTTTAAAGGGGATTGAATAAGTTGGAACCTTGTTTTCGTTTAAGATATCACCGTTACCTCCGAATTTTTTTGGGAAATAGCCATTTTTAATGGCAGAGCTTGTTACTTTCATAATTGAACAACCTTTCATTTATATGTTTTTTGTGGAAATTAATCCCTCGTAATTATCATAACATAATTCGAACAGTTTGAAAATTACCCACTTTTTTGTGGGTGTGGTGTAAAGAAAGGAAAAAGGCACATAGATTGACAAAATATCCCTAGAGCGACATAATGAACCTATGTTTACAGCTGTAAACAATGAATGTCAAGCATTTTACAAAAAAATCAGAATAATAAGGAATGAAATTATGATATACTGCTATAATGAAGATGAGAAAATCAGTGATAAATAAAAGAGCTATTAACTCTTCTTTGATAGGATAATCATTTGACGTAGCAGACAAAAGGCCCACAATTAATCAATATTATCCTAACAATATAATAACTAAAAAATAATCTGAAAGAAGGAAGATATATGAAAATAATTCTTATTGGTGGAGCTGGATTTATTGGCTCACATATTGCAGAAGGCTATGTTAAAGCTGGACATGATGTTATCGTGGTCGATGATTTATCGACAGGAAAAAAGGAAAATATCCAACATCTAATCGACGAAAAAAAAATAAAACTTTATGAAACGAGCATCTTAAATTATGCGGACTTAGAACAAATTTTCAGTGATTTTCAACCGGAAATAATCAATAATCACGCAGCTCAAAAATCTGTTCCCAATTCTGTAGAAGACCCGGTTAAGGATAATAACATCAATATATTAGGTGTTTTCAATCTAATTAAACTTGCGCATAAATATGGCGTAAAGAAGTTCATCAGCGCATCAAGTGGAGGAGCATTATCAAAAGAAATAACAATTAATGGTGAAAAATCAAAAGAAGAGGACATCCCTCAGCTGATATCACCTTATGCAATTACTAAATATGCCAGTGAAAAATATTTGAAACTTTATGCAAATATGTATGGATTTGATTATATTGGGTTACGTTATGCCAATGTTTTTGGCCCAAGACAGGCGGCGGAGGGAGATTGTGGCGTAATTCCGATTTTTGTTAATAATATTCTAGCGAATAAACCATCGATATTAATGACTTATGATGATATGCCCAACGGCTGCACGCGCGATTATATTTATGTTGCGGATCTAGTTGATTTTAATGTCAAAGTTTTGGATTGCAATGATAATATCAACGATGTCTTTAACCTTGGCTTAAGCAAAGAGTTTTCAATTGGCGAAATTTATAATGGTTTAATCAATGCTTTTGCGGTTAAGCTACCATTAATTAAACAAGGACCTAGGTTGGGAGATGTAAAACGGTCGGTACTAGATTGTACAAAAGTACTAAAAGCGTTAGACTTTTCCCCTAAAGTAAGCATGGAGGAAGGCATCAGCAGACTAGTGGCCCATTATATGTCAAACAATCACTAAAAGCAAATAATTTAGGTGGTGAACGTTAGTTCCACTATCAGCCTTAAAACAACTTATAAAAAGTTGTTTTTTATTGTTAACATCCTAATTCAATGCATATAAGGTAAAAATATTAACTGTCATCTATTGAATAACAATAAAAATAGTTTTTTTACAAAAAAAGTGCACTTAATGATTACTTATCTAATTTATAGCGGATAAAGAACATAATTGTTGAAGTATCTCTGAATTTGTATTATAATGTGTTTGCATAACAATATTATAATTGCAATAGCAAAAGGAGAATTTTATGTTTAAAAAAATTGGACTTATATTTTGTTTGATTTGCTCAATGGTTGCCCCATTTTCAGTTCCAATACAAGGAACGCAAAATGATGAAATTGTAGCAACAGCTACACGGTTGGGAGTTGATGTAGGAGATATGTATCTTGCCACAGATACGGGTACTTTTGGTAGCAATGCACTCCAAAAAAATATGGCAGAGGATCAGTCAGCAAAATTAGCTGCGATTATTATAAAAACAAAAAATGATAATAAATGGTTATATATCCCCCAAGGAACATACATCGTAAATAAAACAGTGTTTTTGTCGGAGAAAGTGAAAATAACGGGCTCTATGACAGGGGCCACAATCTTAAAAAATGAGACAGAAAATCCCATCTTCTTAGAAACAAATCGAATGATGTATCCTAACCTTAAAACAATTTATATCAAAAATTTATTCTTAGATGGAATTGGTGTTTACTCCCAGTTGACAACAGATTTACAAGTTGAGGATAATATCTTTTATAATCCACGGGCAAAATTTATCATCGAAGTTAGAGTAACAACAGGAAGTAGTATTAGTAATAATATGTTTCTCCGCGATTTTGAACACCAAGGAGTGCCAAAAGACTGGGGAAGAACAATTTTAATAAACGGATTTGCTACAAAAGAAAGATATGAATGGTCTAAGGATGTAAAAATCAATAATAATATCTTTGGTGCTAAAATAAATGAGCTTGATGCAATCAAGACATTTAGTCAGCCACAGACAGTCCAAACAATCCAGCGTTTACAAAATGCACTCGAAGCGGGAGAACTTACACTTAAAAATGAACAAAATGTTGTTGTAACAGGAATAAATTCTTTTAATAATCTCCGGGAAACATATATTGAAAACAATTTATTTTATTCATTTCATGATGATTTAGGGTTGGAAAAGTTAAACCAAGACCATGCTATTTATTTACGTGGTTCGCAGGACATTTATATTGCCAACAATCATATCCGTGGCTGGCATAATGGACCAGCAGGTGGAATCAAGTTTAAATCGGGAAAAAATATTACGATTGTGAATAATTATATTCGCAACACGGGGTTAATTATGTATTCGACAGCAGAATATGGTTTTGGTGAATCGGCAGCGGGTGGGACAGTATCGATATTGTCTAGTTTCCTTGTTGCCAATAACATTTTTGATTGGAAAAAATGGGATGATTCCTATTCGGTCGGAATTGAATATCAAAGAGTAGAGGTGCCAGACGCTTTAGTGGAAAATATGGTCTTTATTGGGAATGAATATGTTAATTTTAAAAATATTCCTCAAGGTGTGAGAAAAGGAATCTATCAGCATGAACCCTATGAAGATGGCAAAAACGGTTTTAAACCGCAGACGACCTTTTTGGCTAGTACGCGTGATGATACCGACGATCGCGTCCTTGGTGTACAGTATTGGAAAAGTAAAGACTACGCTTTAATGCCCAAGACATGGGATGGATTAATTACGCAAAAACACAAAGATTACTACCTAAAGAAAATCAAAGAACCAATGCCAGTGCAAGATGAATTACCAGTAGCAGTTAAAACAAAGGTTGAATTGGGAGCAGGTGTTGACCCCAAAACGCTTGTTAGCTCAGTGTTTAACAAGGATGAAGTGGCCCCAATTATTACAGTGGAGAATCCTGAAGTTTTTAATAAATTAGAAACAAAGGAGGCTAAAGTCCTAATTAAGTACACAAGCCGCAACACAAATACAGCGGTCATTCGCGTGCCGGTCGAAGTAGTTGATACCGTGGCCCCAGTCATTAATGTGGTAAAAACAGTTTTTGAGCTCGGTAAGGAAATTGGTGTAAATGATATTGTATCAGTGTCTGATTTAGATCCGAAAACGAGTTTGAGACTCACACAAAAAGCTAATGAGTTAGTGTTGGGTAGCCAAGAAATAACGGTTGAAGCAACTGATTCTTCAGGGAATATGACACAACAAAAAGTGATGCTAACGCTAGTTGATACAATAGCCCCAATAATTAATATTAAGATAACAAAATTTGAACAGGGAGCAAAAATAGCAGTAGCAGATATTGCAACAGCAGTTGATCTAGATACCAAAACAACCCTAGAAATGTCACCCCAAATAGATAGCTCAATTCTAGGGGAGCAGGAAGTTGTTTTAGTGGCAATCGACTCAACAGGGAATAAAACAGAACAAAAAGTGGTCGTCGAAATCGTCGATACGGTAGTTCCGCTAATTACGATTAACAAAACAATTTTTGAGCAGGGAAGTAAGATAAGTGCAGCAGATATAGCGGCAGTAACCGATGATGATGCCAAAACAACCCTAGAAATGTCACCCCAAATAGATAGCTCAATTCTGGGGAAGCAGGAAGTTATTTTAGTGGCAACCGACTCAACAGGGAATAAAACAGAACAAAAAGTGGTCGTCGAAATCGTCGATACGAGCTCACCCGTAATTAATATTAAGCAGACAAATTTTGAACAAGGTAGCAAAATAAGTGCAGCAGACATAGCTGTAGTAACGGATGCCGACGCTAAAACAACCTTAGAAATGTCACCCCAAATAGATAGCTCAATTCTGGGGAAGCAGGAAGTTATTTTAGTGGCAACCGACTCAACAGGGAATAAAAGTAGCCTAGATGTAACAATTATTATTACAAGTAAAGGAACACCACTTCCACAAATAAGCGTACTAAAAACAAGCTTTGAACTAGGAACAAAAATAGAAGCTGATCAAATAGTATCAATAAGTGAATTTCCGCAAGGAACGCAGTTAGCAATCAGTCCACAAGCCAATGGACTAGTATTAGGTAACCAAGAAATCAACGTCATCGTAACAGAATTATCAGGGAAGAAAACAGAGCGAAAAGTTACCATAACTGTAAGTGATACGGTAGCACCAACCATAACAAGCAAGCAGACAAGTTTTGCTCAGGGTGCAAAGATTACCGCAACAGATATTGCAACCGTGTTTGACTTTGATAATTTAACTAAACTGACGATTGCACCCGAAATCAATGCTGAACTAGTGGGGGTTCAAAATATAACCGCAACAGCAATTGATTCAACCGGAAATAAAGCAGCTATAATTATACCAATAACAATAACAAAGCCAACAGCACCAATCATAACAATCCTCAAGACGAATTTTGAGCGGGGAAGAAAAATTGCAATCACTGATATTGTATCAGTCGAGAATAACGACGCAGGCATAATGGCCCTAAGAGCGTCAACAGCAGAAATAAAAATCACAATATCACCTGAAATCGATGTCTTAAAACTTGGGAAACAAGAACTAGAAGTAGTCGTAACTGATACACGAGGAAATAAAATAGTGGAACAAATTACAATTGAAATCTATAAAGCTAAGCTACAGCTAGACATTGAAGCACTATTTGATGGGCAACAACTAAGAGCAAATTTGACAACAGCGGAGATAGAGGCTCTCCTTAAAGAGCTAGATGGTGTTGAAAATGAAAGCTTAAAAGAAGAATACAGGGCACTCTTGAACACCGCAATAGCGATGCTAGAAAAACAAGATAGTCGCTCCAAGCAACCAATAGTAAGCGGCAAACAAGGCGCAAAAATACTACCAAGGACAGGTAATAGCCCCCAGACACTAATATTTTTATCACTTATAACAGGAAGCATTTGCCTAGTAATAGCCAAAAAGCAGAAGCAATAGCTGCATCTTGTTATCTCAAATAGCTAAAAAAAGCAACTTATAAAGAGGTTGCTGAAAAAGTATAATAGTTTTCTACAAAGCATTAAGGAATAATTATTTTAATAAAATAGGGTGATTGTAATCTTCTGAAAGAAGAGGAACAATTGCCCTATTTTTGTTATGTTACTTTATAGAAATGTTATAACTATAAGTAGAAAAAGGTGATTGTGTAAATGTTGCAAAAGCATGAACAGGGAGAACTTTCGATGGGTCCCTATAGCGAATTATTCGATATTCTTATTGAGAAAGATAATTTTTGGCGATTGAAGAATTAATAAATCGAGGCAAAGCTTTACGAAAAGCAGTCTATGAAGTTGACGATACAATGAAGGAAAAAATGCCGAGAAAACGTGAAGCGACAGGTTTATTAGAGAACCAAAAAAATGAAAGAAACGACAATCGAATTAATAAACGTAACCGAAAATAATCTTAAAAATATCTCCCTTTCCATAGCAAAAAACAAAATCACAGCATTTACCGGGCTTTCTGAAGCGGGTAAATCAGCTATTGTCATTGATCAAACTGCACCCCCGCTCAAATCCTGAAACTTATCTGGGAGTACTCGATAGTATTAGAAAAGTAATGGCTAAAAAGCATGGGGTTCACTTGGAGACATTTAGTGCAAATTCAGTGGGCGGCTGTTCAAAATGTAAGGAGAAAGGTCTAATTGGGTTGAATCTGTCGTTTATGGATGCAACTCAATTAGTCTATGATTTGTGACCGGGTAAAAGGTATAACCAAGCATCATTAAACTTCTTATATGAGGGGAAAAAACATTGTCGAGCTCCTGGAGATGCAAATTAGTGAGGCCGTTAGTTTCTTTAAAGAAAAAGAAATCATCAAGAAAATTTAACCGCTTTTGATGGTCGGTCTAGATTATCTGACGCTAGGACAACCCAGCAATACGCTATCAGGGGGAGAGTGTCAACGGTTAAAATTGGCAAAAGAGCTTGAGCAAAAAGGTAATATTTATATCTTAGATGAGCCAACAACGGGTCTCCATTTAGCAAATGTTGAAAGCCTGCTAACAATTATTGAAGCCTTAGTCAACAAAGGCAATACCGTCATTGTCATCGAACACCACATCCATGTGATCAAAAATGCTGATTGGCTAATTGATATTGGTCCTGGAAGTGGGAATGAAGGTGGAATGATTGTTTATGCGGGTATTCCCCGGGAAATTAGCAAGGCCAAGGATTCAATTACAAAAACATTTTTAGGTTGATTTTATGCGGGATTTGGTAAAAATACTATAATATTTGAATGTGATAGCAAACAAGAATTTAACTATAAAAAATCATGTTTAAGCACTTGTATCTCCCTTGAAAAACTAATTGATTGACAAAAAATCCTCTTTGTGATAAAATTTTAGCCAAGGAGTTGATGGAGGATGTCATATATAGATTTAAGAAAGCACTATTATACTAATCATGAGACACATAATGAATGCTATTTAGCAAGATACAATTCACCCTCTACAATAAAACTGCCTTTATTTATCAAAACAAAATATGGAGATAGTTATCAATTATTTGTGATGGTACTACCAGAATTTATTCAATTAATTGAATCAATTGAAAATAAAATTCATAAACGCCCATTTTTACGGCAGACGGATGAACCAAAAGCATTTGTAGAAGATTATGTGAATAAATTAATGATAGATGAAATTATAAAAACCAATGAAATTGAAGGCGTGTATACAAAAAAAGAAGAGCTAGTAAGCGTAATAAAAAACATTGATAACGACGAACTAAGATTTCATTTCATCGTTAATAAATATCAAAAAATCCTCAACAATAAAGAAATCATACTAGCAACGCCACAGGATATCAGAAATATCTATGATGATTTACTAACAAACGAAATCGCTCAAAGTGATATCCCCGATGGAAAAATTTTTCGGAAAGGGAAAGTATCTGTACATCGAAGATCGGGTAAAAGTTTGCCAATTCATGAGGGGCTATTTCCAGAAGATAATATTACCAACGCAATTAGCAATCTCCTGCTCTTTTTAGCGGAGAGTGATTGTCCATTTTATCTTAAAGTAGCTATTGGACACTACTATTTTGGCTACATTCATCCATTCTATGATGGCAATGGGAGACTGTCGCGCTTTATCTCAACAGCATTAATTTCCCAAAACAAAGATAAGTTACTTGGTTTTAAATTATCTAAAATAATAAAAGATTCTATTAGGAAATATGATGAAGCCTTTGATTTAGCCAACTCACCATATAATCGGGGTGATTTGACCGAGTTTGTCCTGATGTTTTTAAGAGTGCTAGATGCTGGCTGCACTGAAATTACAACAGAAATGGAAAGTTACACGAGTCGTCTTAACCAAATTAAAAAATTTTTGGATCAGCATGGAACAATAACCCGCAAAGTTGAAAAAAATATCATCTTTTTAATCTACCAAGCTGAGATGATTGACAATAAAATTACCATAAAAGACATTGCAACTTACCTTAATAAATCAGCAGATATGACACGAAAAAATGTCGATAAAATCTGCGAAAAAAAGTACATCAATAAGGAAAAAAAGGGAACGCGCTACTATCTTAGCCTCACAACTGCGTTTGAAGTTGAAATGCGAGAATTTTTTACAAAATAACCCTTGAGGCGCTTAATTCAGGCTATGGATTAAGCGCCTTTTTTTTCAAATGTAATGCTAAGAGAGGTGGTAGTCACGATTATTAGGGAATAATTAGAAGTTAATTTGAAATAGTGATATAATAGGCAGTAACTACTAATACTAAAAGGAGGACTAGCTATGCAAGCAGTAATGGAGACGATTTTTGATATTTTCTACTTGGGAACGGTAATCACAATTGGTGTTGTTATGGTGCGAGGTGCAGGGTGGGCAAAACAGTATTATCTTTTTGGGGTTCTTGCCTTGATTTTAGGTTTTGGGGATGCCTTCCACCTTATCCCAAGGGCCTTTGGTTTAATTACAGGTACGATGGGGGAACAAGTATTTTGGCTCGGTTTAGGTAAATTAATTACGTCAATTACGATGACAATTTTCTATGTTTTACTCTACCGCTTCTGGCGACTTCGTTATCATGTTCACGGGGGGAAAGAGGTAAGTATCCTTATTTACGCCCTCGCCGGCTTAAGAATTGGCTTGTGTTTGTTCCCGCAAAATCAGTGGTTTGTTGCTGAATCGCCCGTGATTTGGGGGATTTATCGCAATATTCCCTTTTTGCTCCTTGGACTGATTATTATTTATTTATTTGCTGTTAAAGCAAAGATGAAGCGCGATAATTCTTTTAAATTTGCTTGGGTCGCAATAAGTGCTTCATTTATTTTGTATATCCCCGTTGTCCTGTGGGCGGATAAGTTTCCGCTTGTGGGGGTGCTGATGATTCCAAAAACGCTTGCTTATTTGTGGCTAATTATGATGGGCTATTTAGCTTTTAGGCAAAAACGTAATAACTAAGTCAGAAGTCTGATGGACAAAAATGTTCTTTTTTGTTAAAATGTTTGTATATGTTATAAAAGAAAGAAGTGAACAAGATGCTAAAAGAGGAACGTCATCAGGAAATCATGAAAGAACTTCAGGAAAATGGTTCACTCAAAGTAATGAATATTGCCCAAAAACTCAGCGTAACAGAGATGACCATAAGACGTGACTTAAAACTTTTAGAGCAAGCGGCACTCCTTAAACGTGTCCATGGAGGCGCTGTAAGTGAAGCAACAATTAATAACCGCGAATTCTCCCATTCGGAAAAAAAAATCTTACACGTTGAAGCCAAAAAGGAAATTGCCGCTAAGGGGGCAAAACTTGTTGAAAATAATGATGTGATTTTTATTGGTGCGGGGACGACTTGTGAGTATATGGCAAAGCATTTGGTCCATTATGAAATTAAGGTGGTTACGAATTCAATTGCAATCTTTCACTTGTTTTCTGAGTACCCTCAAATTGAGTTAATCCTTGTAGGTGGGCGATATCGGCAGAAAACGGGGAGTTTTATTGGTAATTTAGCTAAGGATGTTTTGGCTAAAATTTATGTGAGTAAGGCATTTTTTGGTGTTAATCGGATAAATTTTCATGGGGTTTCCACCAATAATGAAGAAGAAGCAGTAGTCCTACAGGAGTTAATAAGTAATGCTGATCAGCAGTATGTTCTTGTTGATCGGAGTAAGTTAGTGGCGACATCATTTTATAATTTGGCTTCTTTAGATCAGCTAACAGCAGTCATAATGGAGCAGTCCAACAGTAAAACAAACGAGTTAGGAAAATATGTAAAGTGCCTTTAGATGAAGGTAGTGGAGCAGTGAAGTCAGGTGTGAGCCTGACTTTTTTTATTGTTATATTAGAAAAAAAACACTAGCTAAAGATAAAACAGGAAGAAAACAATTGACAACGCTTTCAAAAAAACATATAATCGAACTATAAAGAACAAAAACGAACAAAAAAGAAAGGTGATGCGGAATGGAAATTCAAATATTAGCAACAACGGAGTATCAAAAACAAGCAACAGCGGTCCTTGTTGCACTAGAAGCACAGTCACTAGAGGGAAAACTTATTCCCTGGAACAAGGAGCTAAGCTTGGCAGCTCAAATTTATGATTTTGCAACAGCGGCTGTTGCGCAAAAGGATGTGCGTGGGATTATCATTGATGATTATGGAATTGCCGGTTTTCAGGTAGCCAATAAAGTACCCGGAATGATTTGTGCCTTGGTTAGCGATGAGCATTCTGCAAGGATGACACGCGATCATAATAATACCCAAATTGTTACACTGGGTGGTAAAGTTTTGGGAGACGAGTTGCTTATAGAGATTGTCAAAGCCTTTGTTAGTGCAACTTATGCAGGTGGAAGACATCAAATTAGAGTGGATATGCTCACAAAATTAACGGAGGTGGCCCAATGAAAATAGCAATTGGATGTGATCATATTGTTACAGATATTAAAGCGAAGATGGTTTTATATTTACAAACCTTAGGTCATGAAGTACTCGACTGTGGCACCAATGATTTTCAGCGGACACATTACCCGATTTATGGAAAAGAAGTAGCAATAGCAGTGGCCAGCGGGGCAGTCGACAGGGGCATTGTTATTTGTGGCACAGGTGTTGGCATAACTGTATCAACAACTAAAATTAACGGAATTCGTGCAGTGCTAACAAAAGATATTGTCGTTGCCAAAGTAGCGCGTAAGCAGTATGATGCAAATATTTTGGGACTAGGAGGTCGCGTCGTGGGAATTGGTTTAATGGAAGCCTTAATTGAAACTTTTCTAACAACTCCATATGTGGCAACGGCTAAAACAGAGCAAAATAAAGCAGAACTAGCAAGCTATGAGCAACCAACCTTACCTACAGCTGAAATTTTTGATGAACTACTGGGTAAATGGGATAATGGCTTTTATGATGAAGTTTAATAGAAGAAAGGATTGAGAATAATGGCAATGACACGCGAGGAATCAGCAATGATTGGATTTGAAATTGTAGCGTATGCAGGCGATGCGCGCTCAAAATTAGTTATGGCACTTGATGCAGCAGAACAAAAAGATTTTACAACGGCACAGTCACTGATTAATGACGCAGGTGATTTAATTTTAGAAGCCCATAAGACACAAACACGGATGTTGCAGGAGGAAGCAAAAGGTGAAATTGTTGACATTGGTTTTATTATGATTCATGCACAAGATCACCTGATGACAACAATGTTACTACGTGATGTGATGAAACATTTAATAAATATTTATAAAGAGCGTTAGGAGAAATGTATCATGAAATTAATTATTGATTTTTTAGAAAAAGGGAAACCAACATTTGAGAAAATATCGAACAATCCGTATCTACGGGCGATTAGGGATGGCTTTATTAGTTTAATTCCCATCGTTTTGTTTTCAAGTATCTTTTTACTAGTGGCTTTTGTGCCTAATATTTGGGGCTATGAATTACCTGAGCAATGGGTGGCATCTTTGATGAAGGCATATAGTTATTCAATGGGAATTTTGGGCTTGCTGATGAGTGCAACAGTGTCTAAAGGCTTGGCAGAGGCGTTTAATACAAAGTTACCAAAAACCCAACAAATTAATGTGACATCGGTTATGACGGCAGCAATTGTTGGTTTCTTGTTAATTGGGATTAGTAGTGTTAGCAGTGAAAAGGGAACGGGTCTGCTAACTGATTTCATGGGAACAAAAGGCCTGCTGGCCTCATTTGTTGTCGCTTTTATTACGGTAAATATTTATCGTTTTTGTGTTGCCCGGAATATTAAAATTAAGATGCCAGAAGAGGTGCCCCCAAATATTTCGCAAACATTTGCGGATTTAATTCCACTAGCAGCGACAATTATCTTCTTCTGGGTCTTTGATATTGTCTTTAGAATGTATGTTCCAGCAGGATTTACATCATGGATTATTGAGTTATTTAAGCCGATTTTCACCGCTGCGGATGGTTACTTGGGACTTGCCTTAATTTTTGGAGCGATGGCCTTTTTCTGGTTTGTGGGAATTCATGGACCTTCAATTGTTGAACCGGCTGTGTCGGCGATCTATTTGACAAATGTTGCTGTTAATTTAGAGCTTTTCCAAAAAGGCGAGCAGGCAACAAATGTCTTGTCGCAAGGGACACAATATTTTGTGGCAACACTTGGGGGGACGGGGGCAACTTTGATTATTACGGTGATGATTGCCTTTCTTGCAAAATCGAAACAGCTAAAAGCAATTGGTCGCTCTTCGATGGTACCCGTTTTATTCGGTGTGAATGAGCCGGTTTTATTTGGAATTCCACTCGTTTTGAATCCAATTTTTATGATTCCCTTTATCTTGATTCCGATTTTAAATGTTTGGCTCTTTAAATTTTTTGTTGGACTGGGGATGAATTCTTTTATTTATAATTTACCTTGGACTACGCCTGGACCACTAGGATTAATTATGGGAACAGGATTTGCCCCACTAGCCTTTGTCCTAATGGGCTTAATATTAGCGCTCGATTTTGTGGTGTACTACCCCTTTTTCAAGTATTATGATAAACAATTAGTCCTTCAAGAAGCAACAAATAGCCAACAGGCGCAAGAAGCTAAAATAGTTGTTAACGCCAAAGATGTTAATAAAAAAGCAGTGCTTGTAATTTGTGCTAATGGAGCAACAAGTGGCATGCTTGCTAATGCGATTGCCAAAGGGGCAGCACATGCGGGGGTGGAAATGGAAACAACTGCCATGGCATATGGTCAACACCGTGCAGTCATTTCACAATTTGATTTAATAATCCTCGCACCACAAATGGCATCAATGCTCCAAGAGCTGCAAGGGGAAACCGCAAGCTATGGAATTAAAAGCGTTTCAACATCGGGTGCAGAATATGTGGCCCTTACCCGCAATCCTGAGGATGCACTAGCCTTTGTTTACCAAAAACTAACAGAAGGGGAAGTGGTCTAAGATGAAGTTTCCTGAAGGTTTTTATTTTGGTGGAGCAACAGCTGCCTATCAGGCAGAGGGAGCTGTTTTTGCAGAGGGGCGGGGGCCATGCTATTGGGACCCCTACTATCATCAGCCAAATAGTCAATTTAATGCGGATATTGCGAGTGACTTTTACCATCGGTATGAAGAAGATCTCGCACTTGGGGCAGCACATGGAGTCAATGCAATTAGAATTTCGCTGTCATGGAGCAGAATTTTTGCTACTGGGAGTGGTGAGGTCAATTTGGCAGGCATTGCCTTTTATCATCGCCTCATCGATGCCTGCCTTGCCAAAAAGGTGGAACCATTTGTTACCCTCCATCATTTTGATACGCCCCTGCCCCTGTTTGCGGCCGGAGATTGGCTTAATTATGAGACTGTGAATGCCTTTGTTGAGTACGCTCGTATTTGCTTTGAGGCCTACGGACAGAAAGTTAAATATTGGATTACGATTAATGAACCGTGGTCGGTTGTTGCCGGACAATATTTAATTGGTCATTTTCCGCCTAATATTAAATATGATATTCCCAAGGCGATTCAAGCGATGCACCAGATGATGGTTGCCCATGGTCGAGTTGCCCGCCTACATAAGGAATTAAAATTAGCAAGCAAAATTGGAATTGTCCATATTCTAGAAACAAAATATCCGTTAACTGCAACTAAAGAAGATTTAGCAGCAGCCCAAAACGATGATACTTTGGCGAATGCGTTTATGCTAGATGCCTGCTTTAAAGGAGCATATTCAGAAAAAACATTAGCAATCATTAAGCAAATCATGGCAAGTAACGATGCTAAGTTTGTTGCCAAAGATGCGGAGATACTTGCTTTAATCCCTCAAGACACTGATTTTTTAGGTGTGAATTATTATGCTAGCCATTTTTGCCAAAAAGCCGAAAAGACAAGCTTTATTCAACACAATGGTAGTGGCAATAAAGGTGAAAGTGTCTTTAGCTTAAGGGGGGTTGCTAAACGTGTTAAGCATCCCAATGTACCAACAACCGATTGGGATTGGCCGATATTTCCCCAGGGGTTAAGTGCTATGTTACAACGAATTAAAGCTGATTACCCCGCGTGTAAAACAATCTATGTTACAGAAAATGGGATGGGTGCAATTGAAGCACTCGATGATAATAAAACGGTTGCTGACGATAATCGTATTGCCTATGTTGAAGCCCATTTAGGGGCGATTAAGGAAGCAATTACTGCGGGTGTCAATGTTAAAGGCTACTTTATCTGGTCGCTAATGGACATGTTTTCGTGGACAAATGGTTACAACAAACGCTATGGACTATTCTACGTCGACTTCAAAACGCAAAAGCGCTATCCTAAAAACAGTGCCCGCTGGTGGAAACAGCTAGTCGAAAAGCAAAATGAAATTGAGGAGGAAAAATAATGCCAGTTGTTAATACTAAAGCGATGTTATTGCATGCACAAAAGCATCAATATGCGGTTCCCGCTTTTAATATTCATAATCTTGAAACGATCCAGGTAGTACTAGAAGTTGCTGCTAAATTAGGTTCTCCGGTTATTTTAGCTGGAACACCCGGAACATTTGCATATGCAGGGCGCGACTATCTCCAAGCAATCGTCGAAGCGGCAACAAAACGCTATCAAATTCCAATTGCGCTCCACCTAGACCACCATGAAAAATTAGCGGATATTTGGGAATCAATTAAGCTTGGAACGCACTCAGTGATGATCGATGCATCCCATCAAAGCTATGAAAAAAACATTGAAATAACAAAAAAAGTCGTCGAATATGCCCATCAATTAGGAGCAACTGTAGAAGCAGAGCTTGGAACTTTAGGCGGCCAGGAAGACGATTTAATTGTTGACCAAAAAGATGCGCACTACACCAACCCTCAACAAGCAGCCGATTTTGTTTTACAGACGGGAATTGACTCCCTAGCAGTAGCTATAGGAACTGCTCATGGTGTTTATAAAAGCACGCCCAAGCTTGACTTTCAACGCCTCGCGGAGATTAGAAAAGTGGTTGATATTCCTCTTGTTTTACACGGAGCGTCGGGGATTTCTGTTGCTGATGTTCAACGGACAATTGCTTTAGGGGTTTGTAAGGTTAATATTGCAACCGAATTGAAAATCCCCTTTGCAACGACATTGCGTAAAACACTAGCAAATGACCTAATGGCCGATGATCCGCGAAAATATATGGAACCCGCCAAAGCTGAAATGGCAAGGGTAGTTGAGGCGAAAATCAGAATGTGTTTAAGCGCGGGCCGTTATGCTAAGGGGGAATAAATTGTGTTTTGGGGGCGGTTTTTTTTACAATTAAATTTGAAAAAAAATGGAATCCCCCCCGCAAGGAGCATAACTATGATATAATGGATACGATAATAAATAAGAGAAAGTCGGAAGAATTTATGAGAATCGTTGGTTTTATTTTACATTATAATAATGTAGTTGCGCTGTTTGAGGAATTGAAATATGATGCTATTACAAATATTGATCAGAGTGCAGACCCAGAAGAATTTATGGGCGAAATGATGCGTTATTTCAACTTGTTTTCAGCAGTAACTTGGTCGAAGGAGTCGCTTGATGATTATTTGTACAATGTGGCAAAAGAGCTATATAAGAAAAGTGGGTTAACAAATGGGCCCAAATATCCGGAAATTAAAGAGAAAAACAAGCGAAAGCTAAAAATTAAGCAGTGGCATTTGGATACCTATTTTAAATATCGGGTCGAAAATGGGGCGATTTTAGCAAAATTAGATGAGCTAAAACAATTAAGAAATCGGTTTATTCATTCAAATAATAGCCCAATTGTACTAAAAGAAAATGGGCAAAGTGAGCCGGTTGCCAAGGTAGAAGTTGCAGCAGAAACTGTCCATTATGATGGGAAGACAAAGAAATATTATGAAGCATATTATAAATCAGGTGATGAGTTACTAGCAGAAATGAATAAAGCAAATATAGCGCAGTTTATTGAATTATATGAGCAGTTTATTTTAACAATGCTGGAACATCCTAGCAATAAAGGAGTATTTGTTGAAGCCTTTAGGGCAAAAAACGGATTTGTGATTGATTAGTTCGGGGAAAGAGGAGTGAAAACTGCTCTTTTTTTGTGGAAAATATTAGTAATGTGGGAGTTTTTATTAGGATAAATGAGAGGAACTTAATAAAATACCGTAATTTTTATAATACCTGTAAAAAACACTGTAACAATTCCTTATTTTAGTGTATAATTAACGATGTAAAACAAGATAGAAAGCGAGAAATAAAGATGAAAAAACTAGTAATCTTCCCCCTATGTGCAATCTTTTTAGTTGGAGGATGTACCCCCGCAAAAAGTAAGGAAATTATTCCGGTAAAAACGGAGCAGACAGTGATAAATCAGGAGAGAACCAAGGAAATACCCGAGGGATTTTCCTATAAGGGCGAAAAGAATACGGGCTTTGTTGCCCTACCTGATACATTTGTTCCTTTTATTGATTCGACATATGGTGGTACGGAGGGGATGGTTCAGTTTGGAATGGGACCGTTTACAATATTAACGCTACGTCAAGTAGGTAAAGGAACAGTAGATCAGGCGGCCCAAGCAGTAAGAGATGGATTGAAAAATCAGCTAGGTAAAACAGACGGCGAAACCAAAAGTGAGAAGGCGACATTAGATGGTCTAGCTGCTCAAAAGATCACTGTACAGGTGGGACCACAGACACTGACAACATGGTTGGTGTCTGATAAGGAGGGAACGGTTTATTATGTCTCGATGGAGGCAGTGACGGGAGAAGAAGAAGTTTACAATAAATATGTTGAAAAGACGTATACGCTAACAATTTAAGAGGGAATTTGACTACTGACAAAATTTGACAGTAGTCTTTTATTTTTCTGATTTCAGGCATTATTGTGATATAATTATCTAACATGCAAAATCAAAGGAGCGAGGCGATATAAAGCAAAAATAAGGAGTAAAAGGATAAGACCAAGTGAGCAATGAAAAAATGGGGAAATGTTCATTAGTAAAAGCAACTTTCAAGTATTGCTAGAGTTAAATTGGGCGCAATTTTTTTAAAAAAAGATGAATAACAATCTGAAAGGGGATATAGACAATGACTAAATATGATAATACGAACAAAGGACTAACCCAATCCCAATGGCAATCATACCTTCAAAATCACATCAAAGCTGACCACCTAACAATTCTAATAAATATCTACCGCTTCAGAGACCATAAATGTTCACAAACAGAATACCATCAGAGACACGATTATAAGCCAAACATCAGCCTACATAAATATTTAGCAAAAGATCTAATCATCAAATTTCCAGAAAGTAAAAAAGACATAGCAGACTATAGAGAGGATGGAACAACACGCTACTGGAGTGTTTGTTTTTGGGCATATAAACAAGGAAAATATTACATTTGGGAGCTACGGCAAGAACTTATTAATGCGCTAGAAATCACTTTTGACATCACCCCAGAAAATACCGAAAAACCAGACAAATATTTAGAAGGCAAAATTAGAACAAGAATTTCAAAACAATATGAGCGATCGGAACTAGCAAGAAATAGCTTTAAGCAAATTACCCGCCCCTGCTGTGAAATTTGTAATACATCAACGATAATTGGGTCTATAGATATTGGCGAAGTTCACCATAAAATAAAAATATCAAGCCGTGCAAAAAGCGGCGAATACGATTTGAACATAAAAGAAGACCTCGCCTTACTATGCCCTTCCTGTCATGTATTAATTCATAAATTAGAGCATAAAATGACAAATATTCAGTACTTAAGTGATTTCACCTTAGTAAAAAATTACCGCGCAACTACTTTTTGACAAATCAGGGCTGATTTTTGCTCACAGGAGATTCTTATTGTAATATTATGAACTAAAAAAAAGAGGGGGTATCGAAATAAAAGTAAAAGGCAGTTTTTTTTATGAAAATTAAGGATTAGAGGTGGTGGTGGTGGGTATGTGTTTATTATCAAAAAAATGTAAGAATAGTTGCTATAATCTAGACGAAATAGCTTTATTTCAGCTTAAGCCATTGAATAAACTTGGAATATGTAATATAATAGCAAAGTATATTTAAGAAAAAAAGAAAAGGGGATACAATCATGTGGAAAAAAATAAGTCTAGTCTTTTGTTTGATTTGTTCTGTTTTTACGGTGGCATCGACCAATGTAATAGCAGCAAACAGTGAGCAAAAAGAGGCAACAGCTTTAAAATTAGGCGTTGCTGCTTCAGATATGTATGATGCCACAGATAAAGCGATATTTGGTGACAATGCATTAAGTGAAAATCATAGTGAGGATCAATCAGATAAGCTCTCAGTTATTGTTATCCAAGCAAAAGATGCAGGGAAATGGCTATTTATCCCTGCCGGGACATATATTATAAATAAAGTTGTGTATATCAAATCCAATGTTAAAATCACGGGTTCGGTTACCGGGGCAAGTGTTTTAAAAAATGAGACAGCGGATATTGTTTTATTAGAAACACAGCGAACGCAATATCCGAAAGCGACAACTATTTATATCAAGAACCTTTTTTTAGATGGAATTGGTATGTATGGGCATCTAATTACAGATGTACAGCTTGAGAATAATGTGTTTTATAACCCAAGAGCGAAGTTTATTGTAGAGCTTAAAACGGTAATTGATAGCAGTATTAATAATAACATCTTTTTACGTAGTTTGGCATATGTTGGTCCTGATAGGGATTGGGGAAGAACTGTATATATCGGTGGTCATGCAACATCCCTTAGTTATCAGTGGTCGGAAGATATTGAAATTAATAATAATATTTTTGGGGCTAAAATAAATGAATTAGATGCTATCAAAGCATTTAGTAAACCTGAAACAGTTGATACTATTGAGCGACTTCAGCGGGCGATAGCAGCAGGTGTTGTAGCTCTTGTTAATGAACAAAACTTTATTGTAACGGGTGTAAACTCTTTTAATAATTTACGACGCACATACATTGAGAATAATTTATTTTATTCAGGGTATGAAGATACCGGATTAGAAGTAATTATGCAAGACCATGCTATTTATCTACGTGGTTCGCAGGACATTTACTTTGCTAATAACCATGTTCGCGGATGGCATAATGGGCCCGCAGGAGCAGTTAAGTTTAAATCAGGTAAAAATATTACAATAGTGAATAACTATTTAAGAAATACAGGGGTGATTATGTACTCAACAGCTGAGTATGGACTAGGTGAGAGTTTTGAAGAGGGAAAAATATCATTGCTATCAAATTGGCTCGTTGCAAATAACCTCTTTGACTGGAAAAAATGGGATGGAGCCTATTCATATGGGATAGAATATCAAAGTGTCGGCATCATTGACCCCGCAGTTGAAAATATGGTATTCACGGGAAATGAATATATTAACTATCACAATATTCCGCAGTTACGTCGCCGCGGGATTCTTAAAATCGGTGACCTAGGCTTTAATCCAGAAAAAACATTTGTTGCTGATAATACACGTGATGATACACCAGACAAATTTTTAGGTGTTGAATATTGGGATGAAGCTTCTTATGGGCTAATGCCCCCAGCGTGGGAGCCATTGATTACGCAACGACACAAAGACTACTATGCTCAAAAAATTACAGAACCAATGCCAGTGCAGGAAACACTGGCAACAGCAGTACCAACAACAGTTGAGTTAGGGAATGTTGTTGCTGCAAGTCAGCTAGTTAAGGATGTATCGAGTAGCGATGAGCCAACACCCACAATCACACTTAAAAACCCAGAAATTTTCACAACAGCGGGTAAGCACATCGCCTTGGTAGAAATTGTTTATTCAGGTCGAAATAATAATACAGCGATTATTCAAGTACCAGTATCAGTTATTGGAAAAGAGGCGCTAAAAATTACTGTAGTAAAAACGGATTTTGAGCGCGGGGTAGACATTGCTACTACCGATGTCGTATCAGTAAGTAACGTTATGACTAAAGGGACCCTAGAAACAACGCTAGCAGGCGATATAAGTGTACAGATTTCACCAGAAATTGATTCATTAAAAGTTGGGACACAGCTAGTTGAAGTCACTGCTGTGGATGCATCCGGAAATACAGCTTTTGAAGAAATCGCAATTGCGATTTATAAGAGTCAGCTACAGCTAGATATTGAAAATTTATTTGAAGGTAATCAGTTGAAAGCAAGTGTTACAATCACAGAAATCGAAGTACTCCGTAGCGAAGTAAATAAGCTGAATAATGAGGTGCTAAAAGCAGAGTTTACGCTGCTTTTAGATCAGGCAACTGCGATGCTGGGAATCACAGAAGACAAGAGACCAACATTGCCAACAACTGGGGAATCAGAAGTACCGGTAATGATTATGATGTTAAGCTTCCTAGGAGGAAGTGGTTTGTTGCTAAGCAGAAAAAGGCAAAAACAAAAATAGGGGTGGAAAAGAGCTGACGGGAGTTGGCTCTTTTTTTTGTAGCGTGCATGTCGTTTAGCCCAATGGTGGGGATAGAGCTACTCAAGTACAAGATATCCGCTGATTGGAATAAAACCTTCGATTAGAACTGCAGTAAAAGGGATAATCCATTAAGTAACAATAGTGAAGACAAATTTCATCTATCCCGATTTGCTTCGTGGAAATCTAATAGAACACAATTAAGTTTCCAAAAAAGGGCAGGACTAAAACAGGGGCAAGAAAGGAAGCTACAAACGAGAACAAGATAAAAATATTGTTTTTTTAAATAAAAAAACATAGCACATAGAACTTATTTAATTAGATTGGAAGACCGCAGTTAAATTTTTTTTTTCACTAAATTAACAAAGACCTGATAAAAAAAAGAACTTAGTGTTTTTATTTGCCTTTATTTGTGTTAAAATTGCGGTTTTAGACATACAAAGGCAAATTTGTCTTTTTTTTGTTTATATTGTGTTGTAATTATATTATTTTTATGATATAATGTTAACCGTTCACTTCAGAGAAAAAAGTGATAGTAAAATAAGAGAGGTGTTTTTGCGTATGTATATCAAACTATTAAAAAGTTTAAAAGTATTGTTTGTGATTTCTATTGCATTTTCAGGATTCAATATGAATTTTTCAGCGAATGAAAAAGAGAGCAACAATGATCAAAGTAGCATAGAAAAGGAAGCAAATAAAATAGAAAGTGCCGAGGAGGCTAAATCTCCGGAATCCCCGGAATCAGAGGCCAGTCAAGATGATGTGAAAGAAGAGGCTGCCCCCCTTAGTAGTAATTCAGCTAGAATTGCCACATCCATCAATGCTATGACGCGGATGGAAAATAAAAAAGGCGAGTTTAGTCAGCTAAAGGGACCAGGAATCAAGCCATTTACGGTGGTACCAGGTGAGGAACTAGACTACAGAATTGATATTACCAAACCTAGAAATCATACTAATCACCAGGATCATGTCTATGGACGAATTGTGGTTTACATTCCTGTATTTAAAGAAGGTATGAATGCTGGGCTAGGATTCCAATCAACGCCAATGCTTTGGAACATGACACCAACAGGTCAAACAAGCTTAAAAATCATCAATAAAGCTGGTGAGGATATGAGCGATAGAATGCCTGGGCATTTTCAAGTATCTTATACCGATGATGCGATAAATGATAGTAACTATAAGAATGCAAACTACTTAACATCACCAAGTAAAAATTCAAAGATGATTAGAGTTATAATGGAACCCCCACTACCGCCAGTTAATAACCCTCAAGTGCAAAACTGGGTAATGACAGATGATGAGGTAATTGAAATTAAAATTGGAATGAAAGTGGAAGAAACAGGGGCATCTATTTTACAAAACCCTGCTAAAGTAGGTTCTGTGATTAGTACGAAACAGAAATATGAAATTCAAAACATTCCTTTTTCTTGGAAAGACGGTCCTGAGCCAGATGATACTTTCTTTGTTGACGGAGGAGAGCAGGAATACAGCTTAGGAACGGGTGATTTGAGTGCAATCAGTGGTAATGTATTTAATGATAAAGTTGTCGATGGTGTGTATACAGAAGAAACGACAGATGAAAAATTAGCCGGAAAAAAAGTCAAGCTACTCAAAAAAGCTGCAGGAGATACGTATGTTGAAGTGGCAACAACAACAACTGATGCTAGTGGGCGATACATTTTTGATGTTCTAGATAAACTTGGGATTTACAAAGTTGACTTTAACGATGTCCTTGGACTAGATCAAAAGTTCACAGCAAAGAATTTTGGTGCTAATGATAATATTGACTCTGATGTAGATGTGCAGGGAGCTAATGTTGGAACTGTATCAGATATTATTCCAACTGAGCCTAGTTCATGGAATATATCAGCAGGAATAATTGAGTATAAGCCAGAAGACTTGAAAATTTTTGCAGATGACGCTCATAAAAACATTACTATGAAAGCTTCAAACATAAATGGTCAGAGAACATATACAATACCTGTTAGGATAGAACCCTTATTTTTTGAAGAAATTAAAAACTCGGTAAATGGAGTGAGATGGGAAAGCAGTAACACAAATGCAGTCACTGTGAGTCAAATAGCAGGAACTAATAATGCTTTATTGACAGCAGGGAGTACACCAGGAGAGACATCAACAGTTACTTTAACAATAGTTGACATGTATGGTACAGAGGTAACAAAAACTTTTAATGTAACAATAGTGACAAATAATGTGCCTACGAGCACTCAATTGGAATCAAGAATTGAAGCTGGTACGGTTATAACTGATGCATTCTTACGGAGTCTTGTAAGAATAACTGATACAGAGGATGGTGACTTTACGGGTATAACTACCATTAATCATAATATAGTAGTAAATGGAAACGGTGAAGCAGAAGCATCTCAAACGGGTTATAATGTTACGTATCGAATGTTAGATACTGATAATAACCCGGGAGTATTTTCATATAATGTCACCGTATCAGATACACAAGGTCCATCATTAACAGTGGATAGAAAAGTTGCGCTAGTAAAGCCATCTAAAGATGCAGTACCAACAAACTGGAGAGATGTATTTGGTGTTAATGCAACGGATAGATTGCAGGGAAATATTACTAATCAGGTGGGTTATCAAACCGATGCAAATCTTACTTCAATGAATAAGAAAGGATTATACACTATAGTTATTTCTGTAGCAGATCAAGCTGGAAATGCTACAACTGAAACTGTGCAGCTATTAATTACAGATAGCACCCCAGTTAGTGGACGACTAATTGATGCTAATTCTTTTACAGTTAAGCTATCAGAAGTAGATTCAAGTAAATATATAAATCTTGCAGGAGCAAAGGCATATGTACTTAATGCAACTGGATTTTATGATGAAGTCACAGTTACCACAAATTTAGGTTTCGTACCAACAACAGCTGGTATCCATCCAGTCACATTTACAGCAGGAATATCAACTATTACAGTTAATATGTTTGTTGTAGCCAATGATTTTATAGGAACAGAGCTCATTTATGCAAATGACTTTGCCATCAAATTATCAGAAGTAGGCACAGCAGATTATATTAAACTAGCAGATGCGAAAGCGTATGATAACAGAGATACAAGCAACGTAGTCGCAGTTGGTGTGAAGGTTAAAGCACATACAGCCCCAACAAGTATCGGAAGATACAAAATGACATTTACAACAGACAATAACACAGAAAAAGAA